>JABLXW010000011.1 GCA_013177945.1 Bacillota bacterium | reverse complement strand
TGGACGGGCCTTCCTCCTGCGTTCATTATATTTAGACACAAGAAAGGCGGGAAAGGTTCCCGCCCATGGAAAAATTTTTTTGCAGGCTTTTTACAGGCGGCGGAAAATCCACGCCCGGAAGGATTTTTGGCGGCCCTGATGAAAACGCTTGTTAAGATTCATGTTTGTTAAGATTCATTATGTATGCTATTATATAACTGATGTAGTGTAACGCTGTATTTCCAGAGGGGAACAAATGCCGCCTAAAATAACCGGCTGTTACATTCCTGCTGATCGTGCAAAGCATTTTGCGAAGCGGGCTTCGCCGGTTGAAGTGCACGAAGTTTTGGAAAATACCGACTTCCCACCTTTATGGGTAAGAACCAAATCGCTCGGGCGATCACCGGCCTATCTGGTCTACGGGCGGACGGCAGAAGGGAGATATTTATTAATCCCAGGGATTGTGCTCTCTGAGCCGCCCCTAAAGAACATGTTTATGCCGGTAACGGTGCGGGAAATGACCGCAAAGGAGCGCGATTATTACCTGAAACACATTTAGGGCGGCGGCATAATGCCGGGTAGCTAATTGGAACTTTTTTAGAAACCCCACTGCTGGTTAGGAGGTAGATAGTGATGACAAGAAAAGAGGTGCCCGAGTTCAAAAGCATCGAAGAAATGGCGGAGTTCTGGGATACCCATGATACCACCGAGTTTGCTGCCGGCGAGGTGGAGGCGGTGGAATACAAGCCGAAACGCCTTGTCCTGACAGTACGCTTTGACGCCGGAGACATGCTGGCCATCAGCAGGGAAGCGCGTCGGCTGGGAATGGACCGCTCTACCTTTGTCAGAATGGCGGTTAAACGGTACCTTGAGGCACAAAGCTAGAAGGGATTAGCATCCCTCCCAGGCCCAGGAGCTTCGCCGACCGCCTGCCGGGCCTGCACCGGCAGGTCTGGGAGGGTGTTGACCCTGAACTCTATGTCAGGAATAGCCTGCGCCGCACCCGGCCGGCAACCGGGCAGCCGGCGCCGCCTCGAAAACATCTTCTAAATCCCCGCGCTCCTCCGGCTTCCCCGAACGTCGAACGCCGAACGGACCCCAAAGGTCTATCCCCATAGCCTGACTTCGAACCGTTGAGCGCCGGAAAAAGTTCCGCCCGGGAAGAAAAATTTTTTTGTGGTATTATAGTTGCGTTAGGGGGGAAACCAGGGACGGTTCTCGAATTTGAATCTACACAAGTGAGGCAAGATGTGTTCGGCGTTGAAAGTTCAACGTTGGGGAACAAAGGAGCGGGAAGGAAAAGCGGGCGGCGAAGCGGGGGATTTTCTGAGGCAACGTTCAATTTCCTTTTAGCATTCTCTCATATTCGTCATGCGTTCCTCCAAACCCAGATAAAATCTTCGCCGTCCTTTACCGCAAGCGCTCTGCAATTAAGCCCGATTCGAACTGACCAAAACTTGCCGGCTTTCTTGAAATGAAGGGACGGATGCGAAGGGTTAGTTTTAAGGAGTTCAAAGCTCTTTTTCGCTACGTCTTGAACAGGTTCTGGCAGGTTTGCAAAGCACTTCCAGAAACGGGTTGTAGTCCGATGCATTTAAAACTCCTTGAGTTGTCCCTTACTCTTTTCATCGAATGCTTCTTCAATCAGGAAATCCAACTTTCCGGCATCTGAGTCCACTTCAATTTGTCGATCCCATTTCTGCCAGTCTTTTTCCCAAAACCACTTCCTCAACTGGACAAAGTCGCTCTCCGGAAGCTTTTCTATGGCGGCCTTGATTTCAGCTACATTAAACATCGCGGTGCCTCCTTTCTTTTTCTATCCGAGAGAATCTGCTCTTAAAGCTAACGCTTTTAAGTTTTTTCTGCTACCGAATCGTATTTTATAATTGACCGGAGTGGCTGTCAAGCCAGCGCAGACGTATGATGTGGAGAGCGGTTGTCTGCCAACCGGTAGCTTTTCTGTCGCCCGCAAGAACTGCCTGACTAATTTTTCTATAAGCGCTAAATTAGGGCTTTTAGGCAGGCGGACTATTACGATGCCGCCCGTCTTTTCCGGGGGGAAACGGAGCACATTGCTGAAATCCAAATCTAAGGTGACCAGGCAGCGGTTTTCAGCCCGGCATATTTCGTAAAGGGTCTGGTCCGAACAGCCCCGCAGTTGCTCATCCGGAACAGTTTCCGCGTCGTGGCCGGCTTCCCGAAAAAGCTGCTGAACTCGTCGTCCGAGGTTCTCATCAAGCTTAAACCTCATCCGGTAGCCTCCGTGGCGATATCCACGTACCGCTCCCGGGACATCTCTGCTCCGTAAGCGATCGCAGCGTAAATGTCTTCCCGCTGAAGGTCTGGATACTCCTCCAATATTTCTTCAATGGTCATCCCGCTGGCTAAAAAATCCAGTATCAGAGAAACCCAGATCCTTGTGCCGCGGATACAGGGCTTGCCGAAGCAGATATTCGGATCAACGGTAATTCTCTTCAGAAGAGGGTTCATAAAACCTCACTCCTTCCGTAATTTCCTCACTAAATGTCTGTCCTTCTACATCTTTCTAATGTTCCCCTCTGCAATTCCGTTGTATTCTTTAAGTGCGCCGGTTTAAGGTGACACCCGTTCACAGCCTTCCTCGATGGCGCGCTCCATCGAATCGGCCTCTTCCGGGGTCAGGATGCCGGCGAAAGGTTTTTTCTGTCTCTCATTATAGCCTGCGCCGCACCCGGCCGGCAACCGGAAGGCCGGCCGTATTTGGGAATGCCTGAGAATATCGTGGATGCGAACCCGCCCTATTTCAATAAATCCCTCAGTTCTTTTACCGTCAATCCAGCCTGGCGTAAAATAGAGCGGAGGTATGCTCTTCAGGAGGCGAATAATCTCTTTTCCGGGGAGAACTGGTAATTGGCTCATAAAGCAACCTCTACTTCTAAAGGCGCTATAATCGGTGTTTCTGTCGCAACCGGCTCCTCGGCGTCCTCAAAGTAAAGTTCTAACGCTTCCTTTAGATTGGCCAAAGCATCCTCTAACGTTTCTCCCTGCGACGTGACCTCAACCTCCAGACAGCGGGCAACATACCACTTGCCTTCTCTAACCACAGCAGCTGTCAAGCGTTTTACACCCATTGTTCTTTTCACCCCTTGCAATTCCGTTGTATTCTTTAAGTGCGCCGGTTTAAGGTGACACCCGTTCACAGCCTTCCTCGATGGCGCGCTCCATCGAATCGGCCTCTTCCGGGGTCAGGATGCCGGCGAAAGGTTTTTTCTGTCTCTCATTATAGCCTGCACCGCACCTGGCCGGCAACCGGAAGGCCGGCCGTATTTGAGAATAAATTTCCATCCCCTTGAGACCTAACCTTGAGGAAGTCAGTTTCACACTGGCCTGCCGCCAAAAAAGCCGCTAATGAAAAAGCCACCGATAAAAAGGAACCGGCACTGAAATTTCTTCCAGTGCCGGGGATGTTTCGCGGAGGAACGAAGCTCAGCTGCCGCTGACAAACTCAACCGCTGGCAGCGATGAAACCACGACGCGCGAGATCTCTGTAATCCTGCTGACTTGATCGATGTTAATACCAACCAGGCAACCCTTGGAGTCAAAGTCGAGAACTACTCCTGGGGCGGCCTCCCTGGAATCGACGCTTACTTTTTCTGAAAGCTCAATATAAAGGGAATCGGTTTCTGGATAATAAAACAGCTTCATCTTTTCCCTCCTGTGTTAGAGTCAAGGCATCACCCGCGTTCGGGGTACAATACTAGAGGTCTCTCCTCCCTTGACTCCTACTGCTCCAGCAGCTTTGCCTTCTCCACCGAGTTTGCTGCCGGCGAGGTGGAGGCGAAGGAGAGTACGGCGTCTTCAGGCCGCCGGTCAACCCTACTTTTCAAGCGTACAGGCATCGAGGATTGTCCCGTCCACCTTTTTGCAGATTACCTGAAGGGTTCCGCCTGTGAACTTCAACACAGTGTAGGTGGGTTGATCCAGAGGATTGTAAAAGTATTGCGCCCACCGTTTTCGAGTTAAATCGGAATATGTTTTCTCACCGCTGCGCCCGGCAATCAGGTAAACGGTTCCCTCCGCCCGGGCGGCAATCCTGCCGCCCGCAATGGGATATGTCCGCATCACCGCGTGGTCATGGCCGTTGATGACAAGATCCGTGCGGTTTTCCTCGATAATCTGGCAGAACGCCTCCCTTACATCGTCATTAGAGCGGTTTGCCTTAGCGTAGTAGGGCGGCCTGTGGAAGACGACGATCTTCCACTTTTTTCTTGTCCGCTCCAGATCCCCCTTCAGCCAGTCCCGCTGGAGTTTGAGGAGAGGCGAATTGCTGCCGAACCGGCTGTCCAGGATCACAAAATGAGCGTCACCGTAATCAAACGAATAGGCCAATTCCTTTAACCCGGGCGGCCCGTTTTCCGGCAAGCTGAACTGGGCCAGGAAGGACTGCGGCATTCCGTCTCCGCCGCTATGCGAAAGTTCATGATTGCCGACAGCAGCCATTTCCGGGAGTCCTTCCAGCACACCCTGCCCGGCGGCGAACCAGGCATCCCACTGTCTCTGGTCGCTCCCGTCATCCACCAGATCCCCGGTACTTATAATAAAGCGAGGGTTCTCCCGCTTCACCGCTGCCTGCAGGGTTTCCCGCCATACCCTGTAGTTTTTCAGCCTGCACTGGGAGTCGCCGAAGACAACTGCTGAGAACCGGCTGGCGTTCCTGCTTTCGGTTGTGAAGGAGCAAATCCTGCTCCACCTGACCCCGTCGCCTACACGGTACAGGTAGGTGACGCCAGGCCTCAAATTCGTGAGCGTGGCGGTGTGGATGTTGAAATTACCTAAATTGGTTTTCAGTTTAGCGACTTTTCCCCTGGCAAGGCTAAAAGATGTGGGGAAGAGGCTGCCATTCAGCCGGGGGGCGTACTGGACCACGCTTTTTGATACTTCAGAATTTGTACGCCAGGTGATCGTAACTGTTGTAGCAGGTTCGGCCGTCCAGCTGAGAACGATGTGATCGGGTGAACGCCCCCAGTCAGGCGCTTTATCTATTCCCAGCTGCCGAAGCCCCGCAGCGGCAAGCAAAACAGCAATGCCCAATATAAAGAGCAATTTAAAAGCCCTGCGCATCGACATCACTTCTTGTCCTTTCTCTTTATTTCCGGCACAGATGGGTTACCCCTGCAGCTTCATTATAAAATAAATCATAGTATGCAGCGCGAAAAAACAAAAAATATCCTTATTTGGTATTTACGGCCTGGGTAAAGCTCGATTAAGAACGCAAGGCGGCGAAAAAAGATAGGATTGCCAAGCCCTTTGTCGACGAAGGGAGTAAGGTGGAGTAGGGGCAGGAACTGGCCTGCCTGGAGGACGACGAGATAGGAAAACTTTGAAAAAAAGACGGGGGGTTAAACGGTACCTCGAGTCGCAGCGCTGAGGTTCGGGGTACCTAATACTTCTTTAGAATGTCGTGGTGCCCACAGGCCAGCAGGATAAGGGTATCCTCCTCCCGCTGAAATACGACCCGGATGCTTTTGCTTGCATACGCCTCCCAGAAAGGAGTCCCTCTTATTCTGTGCACCTGAAGGGAAGGATGTTTGGGGTTGTTACCCAGTAAGCGCAGCGTTTTTAAGACCTGTTTCTGGGCTTTCCTGTCCAGTTCGTAGAACTGCTCCAGGAAACTATCGGTTCTTACGATTCGTGGCATTTTCCAGTTCCTCTATCAAGCCCTCCACCGTTTCATGCGCGCCAACCCGTCCTTCCTCCAGGTCCTTAAGGCTCCTTTTCACCCTGCTCTGCCACTCTTCGCTCCAGAAATATTCCTGCTCCTTAGGGTGCCACGCGATGGGGACAATGCGCAGGCTGGCGCCGTCCTCCCCGATTTCCACGCGCACGTAGTCGCCCTCCTTGATCCCCAGCTTCCTGGCCACCTGGCCTATACTGATAAGCATTCGTTTCTGAATTTGCTGAATAACAACTTGATCATCCATTCCTATTTGCCACCTTACAGCAATTCTGTTTTTCTGAATTATACCACATACTACCCGCTACCAGCAAGAACGTATCAATCCGGGAAACTTTTGAATCGTACTTTCCGAGCCGCCCCTAAAGAAGATGTTTATGCCGGTAACGGTGCGGGAAATGACCATAAGGGAGCGCGAGTATTATCCTAAAACACACTTAGAACGGCAGTATGACGGCGAGCGGCTAACTTGCAATTTCTTGAAATCCCGTTATGGGGGTGAATAAAGGAATCCGGAAAAAGCCGTTGACTCCCCGGCTCTACAGCTATACTCTATATATAGGGATATTATGCGGAGGTGTTTTCGAATGCAGCTGAACATCTACGTTCCGGAAAGCAAGAAGGATTTGCTCGACGTTCTGAGCAGGACCGCCGCCCGCACCGGCAAGAGCAAAAGCGAGCTCGTCATCGAAGCCCTCGAGCGGTACCTTCCCGCCGTTTCCCAGCCCCCGCTCGGACGGTTCAACCTGGGCGCTTTCCGTGCCCCCAGGCGCGCCGAACTTTACGGGGAAAGGCTCGAAAAACCGTGATCCTGATCGACACCAACGTCCTGGTCTACGCTGTTAACACCGCCGCGCCCCAACACGAGGAGAGCCGGGCCTTTGTGGAAGCCGCGCGCCGCGGGGATTTCCCCGCAGTTCTCGTCCCCCAGGTCCTGCTGGAGTTCTACGCTGTGGTGACCGGGAACCGTGTCGAACACCCCCTGGCCCCGGAAACAGCGTTGGAGGAAGTCAATATACTCCGTTCCGTTTTCCCCGCTTTGGAAGCGCCTTCCGACGCCCTGGAGCGACTTCACGAAATACTGTCCCGTCACCCTGGCATTCGCGGTGGAAACGTTTTCGACGCCTGGCTTGCAGCCCAGATGAAATCCCTGGGCATCCATGTAATATGCACGTACAACACCGCGGATTTTACCCGGTACGATGATATAACGGCCGCCGCACCGGGAGAAATCCTTGCCGATACCGGGTAAGAAAGGAACTGGGGCTCTCCGGGGGAGACGAAGTACTGCTCAGAAAAACGGGGAACGTCGTGGTTGTCACTCCCAAACCTAAAAGCTACGCCGAGCGGCTTTTCGGCCTGCACCGCCAGGTCTGGGAGGGCGTTGACCCCGATGCTTACATGAGGGCTTTCCTGAGGGACCTGCTGCCACCGCCTCCGCCCGACTCTCATTCCATGGGATAGGAATGCAGGCAATGCTCTTCAGGAGGCGAATAATTTACCTCTACTTCTAAAGGCGCTATAACCGGTGTTTCTGTCGCAACCGGCTCCTCGGCTTCCTCAATCAGCGCGCAGGACGCAAACCTGCAACCCCCAGCCAGCAGCCCAGATGTTCAACCGTTGAGCTGCCGCCCCGCGGCATCAGAGAAGGCTCCTGCCCGGAAGAATGTGAGTTTGACGAAGTCGAGAGGAGCTTGATGGAGCAGGACCTTTGTGGGTATAATGGTCTCGAGGATCATAACAGGAGGGGATGATCTTGAAGGTCAATATTGCAGAAGCCAAGAGGACTTTCTCCTCCCTTGTCAATCGCCGTTGTTTACGGCAGAGAAAGGATTATTCTGGTATCGCGCGGCAGGCCCAAGGCCGCCCTGGTGAGGGTTTTTGGCGGCCCTAATGAAAACGTTTGTTAAGATTCATTATGTATGCTATTATATAACCGATGTAGTGCAACGCTGTATTTCCGGAGGAGAAAAATGCCGCCTAAAATAACCGGCTGTTTCATTCCTGCTGAACGCGCCAGCTGAGTTGAACATTTGCAGTGGGTATTTGTGGGGGTGGCGAAGATGAAGCAAGTAGCCGTAAATATACCTGATGAGGTGGTAACATTTCTCGGTTTTAAGGAAAAAGACCTATCAAGGGAGCTTTTAGTAAGGTTCGCCGTTACTTTATATGGAGAAGGCAGGGTAAGTTTAGGGAAAGCTGCGGAAATAGCTGGCCTGTCCTACGCGGACTTTATGGAGCTCCTTGCTGAGTATGGCCTTGGCATAAATTACGGAGTCGAAGACTTAGAAGAGGACCTGCGCACGCTAAGGGAGATAGATGCCCTTGGAAACGACCGTTGTTAGCGATACTTCTCCCTTAATTGCACTGTCTCGCCTCGGGCTTATAGAACTTCCGAAACAGCTTTGGGGCAGGTTATACATCCCCAAAGCTGTTTTTGTGGAGGCAACAAGAAAAAATCCGGGGCGCAAAGAAGTAAAAACAGCTATCCAGGCAGGTTGGATTATAGTGAAAGAGGTTCAGGACAATGCTACTGTTCAAATTCTGGAGGAAATGTTCGGACCTGGAGAATCGGAATGCCTGCTCTTGGCTAAAGAACTAAAAGCCAGCTTGTTGCTTATAGATGAACAAAAGGGGCGAAAGATGGCAAAGAAACTTGGTCTCCGCATAACCGGCACGGTTGGAGTCCTTGCAAGAGCAGCGGAAAAGAAATTGTTGCCCGAAGAAAAGCTTGCCCCGTCGCTGCGAAAACTGCAGAAGTCTGGTTTCAGGCTGAGCGAAGACTTAATTGAACAATTCCTAGAAAGATAAAATCATACTTCTTGCGCGGCGCGAGGATCAGGTTGTTGACCGGCAAGAAAAAGATAGCTACAATTATGGCAACGGAGGCGACAGTTATGGGAGAAATCAATTTCGTTAACACCCGGGATCTAAAAAACAAGACCAGCCAGATTCTGCGTGCCGCAGAAAAAGGGAAGATCATCATCGTTACCCGCCACGGCCAGCCTGTAGCCACGATCAAACCGTTCCAGGAAAGGGATCTGGATGAACGGCAGCATGACTCGATTTACCAAAAGCTCCGGGCAAATATTGCGCAAAGGTACCCTGCACTCCTTGCGATGGCACCAGAGGAACTGCGCCATTTAAACGATGAGATCTCACAAAAAGTCCGAGGTTTTGCCTCATGGCAAGAAATGGAAAGAACGGCAAAAGGGGATCGTTATGGTCTTTCTCGATAGCAACATCTTCATCATTGACCGCTTCTTTCCGCGTGACGTTCACTATGAAGAAAACAGGATGTTTTTCGCCTCTCTAAAGAACGCCAAAGCAAAGGCGGGCGTCCCCCTCATTACCCTTTTGGAGATCTGCGGTGTGGCCTCCTTTAATCTCTCCCAAGAGGAGCTCGAAAAGTGGCTTTACTCGTTTGGCGAGGTTTATCCCGTGGAGGTCCTCGATCCCGCCGGGGATGAAGGGGTGAAAATTGGGGAATACCTGCTGGATCTGGGATTCTACTTAACCAAAAAGATGACCCTGGGTGATGCCGTCTTTTTAAAAGAAGCAGAAACCTACAAGGCGCGCGCCATCGTTACCTGGAACAAAAAACACTTCTCCGGCCGGACAGAAATCCCCGTTTTCACGCCTGGCGAATACCTGGCTGTCTTCAGGGCAAAAGGCAGGAAGTGATCAAGCCTTCCCAATACCTGCCCGCCGTTTCCCAGCCCCCGCTCGGACGGTTCAACATCTTGCCTTTATTCTGCATTCCATGCTAAAATGTATGAAAACTTAAATAAATGTTGGAGGAAAACCTGTTATGTATGATGCAGATGTGGAAACAGTGAAACTGGGCGCGCGCGGCCAGATGGTTCTGCCTGCCCGTGTAAGAAAGGAACTGGGGCTCTCCGGGGGAGACGAAGTACTGCTCAGAAAAACGGGGAACGTCGTGGTTGTCACTCCCAAACCTAAAAGCTACGCCGAGCGGCTTTTCGGCCTGCACCGCCAGGTCTGGGAGGGCGTTGACCCCGATGCTTACATGAGGGCTTTCCTGAGGGACCTGCTGCCACCGCCTCCGCCCGACTCTCATTCCATGGGATAGGAATGCAGGCAATGCTCTTCAGGAGGCGAATAATTTACCTTTTTTCTGGAAATCCTCGAGGCAGGGGATTTTTTCCTGCGCTCGTTTTCCACAATCCTCGCTTCTTGCAAGCTCCCCCGCCGCGGCTTCCTCATCAACGCGATCTGGTTAACTCAAATCTTGACTAAAAAGCAATCCGCGTAATAATGTAAGAAAATAAGAAAGTAAGGAGCATCGGTTATGCACAGGATTAAAATGACCTCAAAAGGCCAGCTGACGCTGCCCAAACAGATAAGGGAGAAACTTCGCCTGCGGGCAGGAAGCTATCTCGAGGTCCGCATCCGCGGCACCGAGCTGGTGCTAAGGCCCGTAAGAGAAGAGAACGACAGCGAAGTGCTTCTGGAATATTGCCGGCAAAACGCCCGGGAAGCCGACCTGGATAAAGCCCGCCGGATAATGTCCCGGGTGCCCGCCGCGATGCACGAAAGGGTGCGCCGGCTGCGCGAAGAAGGGTAAGCGGGTGCAATGAAAGCTTATTTTCCGAAAGCTTATTTTCTCGACACCAGCGCCCTCTTTAAGCGCTACCGCCGGGAGGAAGGGTCCGCCGCGGTTGAGGCGCTATTTAGCCGGCAAGCCGCACGTTTCATTTCTGAAATCACGCTCCTCGAAGCTGTCAGCAACCTGCGCCGCCTCGTTGACGTGGATAAGATTGTTGCTCCGGAAGAGTTTGATACGCTGCGAGCCACGTTTTTAAAAGATATTGCCGAAGAGAACCTTGAAGTGGTCAGACTTACCGGCACCATTATCGTAAAGAGCCTCGCCATAGCTTCGCAAAGGTATATTACCCCGCTAGATGCCGTCCAGCTGGCCACTGCCGCATCAATGGCCGAGCCGCCGGTGTTTGTCTGCGCCGACCAAAAGCTGCTGCGCCTGGCGGCGGAGGAAGGGCTGGAGGTATTAGATGTCAGCCGGGACGTTCGCGCAGAGAAGTGACGCCCCAAGAAATTCCGGCCGGTTATCCCGGCCGTGAACCCGGTGAGATAAAAGCCTGCCTCGCCTATGCCCCCGCTCGGACGGTTCAACCCGGGCGCTTTCCGCGCACCCAGGCGCGCCGAACTTTACGGCTCGAAAGTCAACAGGGCAGTTAATCGTCCACTTCGCGGCAGACGGAGAGCCGGTTCTTCTGGAAATTCTCGAGGCAGGGGATTTTCTCCTGCGCTCGCTTTCCACAATCGTAAAGCAAGCGGTCCCGTGAGGAGAACTGAAAGAAGCGGCTGAAAGATAATTTTTCGTGGTATGGTATAATGAAATTTGGCAACAACCAAAGGAGGTGCTTTAGGTGGCTTTTTTCATCCTTACCGAATATATCGAGCAAGGCATGGCGCAGGCCGTTTACGATAAGTTGGAGGATGGCACCTTCGCCGGGCGCATCCCGCCCTGCCCCGGCGTGGTTGCCTTTGGGAATACGCTGCGGGAATGCGAGAGGGAACTGCGTTCGACCCTTGAAGAGTGGATCCTTTTGGGGCTTAAACTCAAACACCCCCTGCCGGTGATCGGCAACATTGACCTCAACCAGGAGCCGCGCCATGACTCGCTGGGCGCCCTGTAAACGCCGCGATTTTATCAGCCGCCTCCGCAAATTAGGTTTTAAAGGACCCTATTCCGGCACGCGCCACCAGTTTATGGTTTATGGCGAACACAGGTTGGCCATTCCTTCGAACCCGGAGTACTCAGTGCCTCAATTAAAGATGATGCTCGATGAGGTGGAAAAGATAATTACCCGTAAGATCAGCTTACAGGAATGGGAAAGCCTTAAATAGCAGCCCTCGTTCTCAAGCTTAAACTTCACCAGGCCGCCTCCTTATTAAATTTCCATTCCCTTAGCCGGGAAGGACAGGGGGTCGATGCGCTCCACCTCCTCGATGAGATCAAAATGGGTGTCAGCAGTAATGATCCTTCTGATCCCGTTTCTCACCATCACGGCAGCATGCACCAGGTCCCTGGGGCGAACCCCTCTTCTGCCGTACTTCTCCGCGAGGTCGATCATCGTTTCAACCTCCGGCCTGCCTACAGCCAGGACCCTGAGCCCGATAGCCAACAGGTCCTGACAGACCGCTACCGCTGTTTCCCACTTTTGCTCCATCCCGTAGCGGTAGAGGATCTCCTGAAACACCTCGGTATCCACCACAGGAACACCGTGTTCGCGCGCAAAGAAACCCCCGGCAATCTCAAGCAAGATGCGGGCGCAGGCCGCCTTGTAAGGGTGGTCTTTACCGCGGGCGTACGTGATTACGCTGGTGTCAACAAGCCACGCCTCTCGCTTCAACTGAGGTGCCCCCGCTCCAGGAGACGCTCCAGCTCGTCCCACTCCAGAACCTCTTCCTGGGCGCCGACCAGCCGCCGGGCGGCCTCAAGCCTTCCCTTTCGGCCCGGCAGCTCGCGTCTTGCAAGCTCCCTTGCCACGGCCTGCCTGATTAAGGCCCCAACCGTAATCCCCTTCTGCCGCGCCTCCTCCCGCACCCGCTCGTACTGCTCCGGATCGAAGAGAACCATCACCTTTTTGGTCAAGCCCACAACCCGCTCACTCCCAACGTTTATAATGCTTCCTGTTTCTGCCTGCTTATTGTGTACTTTTATATCTGTATCTAGAATATTATCACGATCCTGCCCTCCTTCAAGCGCCTCAGGGAGAACGTCACCTCCGGCGCCAGAGTAATTTTCACAGAAAGTAATTTTCACGGGAAGCAAAGGCTGCCTGCTCCTGGCCTTTCTGCACCACGGGTGCCGGCGGGTGACTGGCGCTGGAAATTTTTTCGGGCGCGGCAGGGAAACCGGGCCGGCGCGGAGAAGTCAATGGTGAGCGGGGGCCGGAACCGCAGGCCCCGGGAAGCTCTCCCGGAAAGCTCTTCCGGAAAAGCAGATGCGAAGGGGGATGTGCTGAAGTGAAGAAGGCGGGAGCATGCATAGCGTTCCTGCTGGTGGCAGTCTTTTCTGTGTGGGCGGCCGTCCCGGGCGCCGCCGGGGCCGCTTCACCGGCTTTCACCGATATCGGGCAGCACTGGGCGCGCGCGGACATCGAAAAGCTCGCCGCCCTGGGCTACATCAAAGGCTACCCCGACCGGACCTTCCGGCCGGAGCGGCAGGTCTCGCGGGCGGAGTTCATAACCCTCCTCATCTCGTGCCTGGGGGCAAGCCCTGCGGACCGGACGAAGACCTGGTTCGCCGACGTCAGGACGACGCACTGGGCGCTCGCCCAGATCAATGAGGCCGTGAAGCGCGGCATCCTCATTCCCGGCGAGTACCCGGGGGGCCTTGCGCCGGACGGCCCCATCATGCGGAGCGAGACGGCTGCGATGGTCGTCAGGGCGCTCGGGAAGGCCCCTGACAGCACGCCCCTCCCCTTCAAGGACCAGGACAAGCTGGCTCGGAGCATGTACCGGGGCTACATCAAGACCGCCTGCAACGAGGGCCTCCTCACCGGCTACAGCGACGGAGAGTTCAAGCCCTTCGCCCACCTCACCCGCGCCCAGGCCTGCGCCATCCTCGTGCGCTTCCTGGAGAAGCAGGGCGAGAAGCAGGGCGCGTCACCCGCTCCCCTGCCGGGGGCCGCGGGCGGCATCACCTCCGTGGTTGTGGGCGGAAAGAGCTTCGACATCAGGACGACCCCGGTCGTCTTCAAAAGCGGCCTGAGCGAGGTCGGGGTGAGCAGGATCGAGACGGCCGGCGCCTCGATCATCGTCAACGGCACCTACCGCTTCGTCCTGAACAGCGCCGCAGGCAACCCGGACGTGGTAATCGGCAACGCCCGCTATACCGTTGAGAAGCTCAGCATAAGCGGCAGCAGCCTGGTCGTCGCCACGGGCGCCAGGAAAGTCTACAAGGTCGCCGTAGGCGGGTACAGGTACGGCGCCGACTACGTGAAGCTCTACATCGGGGACCGCTACGGCATCAACTACCTCTCCGACGCCGAGCTGACCGGGGAGCGCACCGTAGAGATCGACGGGAAAGAATACGACCTGGCAGAAGACAAAATCACGATTGCCGTTGCAGACCGCTTCTACAGGGTAAAGGGGTTCGTCTTCAAAGAGCGCGACACGGAAATCTCGCTGGAGGAGACGGACCCGGTGGTCGTCGAGAAGCCGGACCTTTCGGACATCACCGCAGTCTTCGTGGGGCCGCGCCCCCTCGACCTCGGCGGGGTGAAAAGGCTCGAGTTCCTCGTCGACGGGGAAATCTACAGCCTCTCTGAGGTGGCGCTGGACGCCTCCGGCAGCTTCGTCGTGGAGGAAAAGGCACATCCGGCCGCCGGGGCGACGCTCTTCGCGGACGGCGCCTGGTACGAGATCACAAAGGCCGCCGTCTACAAAGGGAAGCTCATCTTCTACTGCACCGAGAGCGAGGTCGAGGCCTGGGCCGTGGTCGACGGCAGGTGCCGCCCTGCCGGGAGCATCAGGATCCTCAAAGACGGTGCCTCCTATCCGCTGGAGAGCGTCCTCGTGGTGAAGCGCAACGTGGTCCGGATCGGGGGGCGCCAGTACGAGGTTGACTCGAGCATCAAGTGCCGGGTCGACGGGAAGATCTACGACATCGAGGAGATCGACTTCGACGCAGCGCGCGAGATGGTGGTCCTGGAGACGGAGGAGGCTACCGGCTCCGGCCAGCCCGCGGAGTACGTCTTCTACCTCGGCGGTGCGGTCCTGCAGGACGGGGTGGAGGATGAGGACAGGATCTACGCCGGCGGGCGCTGGAGGGAGTTCGACGAGGTCGTCATCCTCGACCCCGCCCGCTTCGCCTGCGGCGGGGCGGCCTACGACCTGATCGGGGCGCGGGTGAAGATCGGGGGCGCGGAGTACACCGTCACCGACACCGCCTGGCGGGGGCGGACGCAAACGCTCGAGGTCTACCTGAAAAGGGCGCAGTGACTCACCGATTATATTGAGCAAGCTGCGGCGCCTGCCAGCCGCGATAAAGCCGCAGGGTGAAATTAGGCGGTGAAGATATCCGAAAGTCCGATCTCCAGGCCGGGGAAGAGTTTCGGGGCGAATTTCGCGTCCCCTTCCCAGGCGCGCACGAGAAAGTAGATCCCGCGTTCGAGGCGAAACTCCTCAAGAGTTTTCTGGTCCGGGTCGACCACCCAGTAATAGGGGACGCCGTGGCGGGCGTAAAGCTGGGCCTTCGTTACCCGGTCCAGGCTGGCCGTGGCGGGGGAGACAATTTCGACAACCAGGTCGGGGGCGCCGGCGATGTTTTTTTCGGTGATCACCTGCTCCCTCTCCTTTGAAACAAAAACCAGGTCGGGCTGGAGGACGCACGTGCTGCTCAGGACCACATCGAGCGGGGCGTCGAACACCTCCCCCAGATCGTGCTCCGCAACATAGCTTCGCAAAATAAAATACAGGTTTCCCGAGACTCTCTGGTGCCTCGTGGTGGGTGAAGGCGTCATCTCCAGCACTCCCTCCAGGATCTCGTAACGCCGGCCGTCATCGGGCATCTGGGCGTACTGCTCGTAGGTGACGAAGATCTCGCCTGCGGGGGGAATGTTTGCGCCCAAGAAGCAGCACCTCCTTTTCGGCATCAGGTTGATTAAATTATACCACATTTCTCCTTGCGCCGGGCTGCAAGATACGCGCTGCTGCATCCAAAGGACTCTCTTCTCCAGGTCAGGATCCCTGGCGAGATGGAGCAGGAGGGACAGCCAAGAGGGGACGCAATGCGCGCGCCTTGCTCCGCAAGACGAGGAAAGGGCGTGGGAGATTTTCCTCAAGTACCCGACCAGGATTTCAGCTTCACCGACTGTACGAGCTTTGCATTTATGGAGCGCCTGGGGGATTAAGGAGGCGGCTGCCTTCGACTCCCACTTTGAAATTTTCGGGTTCGTTCGCCTTCCTGCAGTTCCCCTGATAAAGGGCTGAAAAGCGGCCCCGCCCGGCAATGCGGGCATCAAGGAGGCCGCAGCCCCGCAAATTGAGCCGGAGATTCAGGCAGTGAAGATAAAAATAATAAAAAAATGGAGCGGAAGACGGGAATCGAACCCGCAGCCCTCGGCTTGGGAAGCCGATGCTCTACCGTTGAGCTACTTCCGCCCATGCTGTCAGGCCAATCCTGTTCGGCCTGAACTCGATTTCGGTTTCTTGATTCAAGATGTATTATAGCAGGCAGCCCGGGAATTTGCAAGGGTTTTTTGGGCGGCCCTGTATGGTTTTTTGGCGAGGAGACCCGATTTTTTGTTTCCGCGGGCGCGGGAACTCTGGTATAATAAACCTTAGGTTTGGGGAAGATTTGCGGGAAAACCGATGGGGGAGGAGCGCCGTGAAGACCCAGTGGGTGAAGAGCTTGCGGCCGGGAGCGGAGGTCGCCACCTATTTCGCGATCTTCGACATGAGCCTGGCGAAAACGAAAAGCGGGGCGAAGTTTCTCAAGCTCCTGCTGGGGGACCGCACCGGGGTGATCGAGGCCCGCGTCTGGGACCCCAATCTTGCCGAGGAGCTTTACCGAATGGTCGCGCCCGGAGACATCGCCATCGTCCGGGGCACCGTCACCGAGTTCAACGGGCTCCAGATCAGCATCGACACCTGCCTGAAGACCGACAAGTCCCACCTCGACCTCAACGACTTCCGCCCCGTCACGGACAAGAACATCTCTCAGATGCTGAACAGGTTCTCGCAGGCCCTCCGGCAGGTGGCGCAGCCCGCCCTGAGGGCGCTCCTCGACCGGGTCTTCACCCCCGACTTCCTCGGTACCTTCGCCCGCGCCACCGCCGCCCGCACGATCCACCACGCCTACGGCGGGGGGCTCCTGGAGCACACCCTGGAGGTGATGGAGTACTGCGGGAAGATCCTGGAGGTGCAGGGGGAGGTGCTCAACGCCGACCTGCTCCTGGCCGGAGCGGCGCTCCACGACATCGGAAAGCTCTGGGAGTACGACCAGTCGGACCTCACCTTCCAGCGCACCGGGGCGGGGCGCCTGCTGGGCGGCCACGTAATCCTGGGGCGGGACTTCGTGCGGGAGCAGATTGCCCGCTGCGAGGCCTTCCCTGCCGAGCTTGCCCTCCACCTCGAGCACCTGATTCTGTCCCACCACGGGCAGCGGGAGTGGGGGGCGGTTGAAGAGCCCCGCACCGTCGAGGCCGTTGCCCTCCACCACGCCGACCTGATCTCGGCCCGGCTCAACCAGGTCACCCAGCTCGTGAAATCCCACCGGGGCGCGGCGCCCTGGACCAGCTTCGACCGCCACCTGGGGAGAAGCCTCTACGTTCCGGAAAAGATTATGGGGTAGGCAAAAAGATGCGGAAAAATGCGGGAAGCAAGAGGGGATAAGAAAAGGGGAACCCGGCAAACATAAAACTGGAGCCGGTGAAGCAAGCGGCCCAAAAACCGGAAACGAGTGATGTTCCATGGTGCCTCTTTCCACTTCCTCCCGGGCGCCGCTGGCGGGCCCCATCCTGCAGGAGGTCGAGGCAAGGCTGCTCCAGATCGCGGCCTCTCAAAGGGGCCTGCTCGGGGAGTGCACCGGCCGCCTGATCCGGGCGGGCGGGAAGCGCCTCCGCCCCCTGCTGGTGATCCTCTCCGGCCGGTGCAGCAGCGCCTGCAGCGAAGGGGAAGGCAGCGGGTGCGAGAGCAGCGGAGGCGGCGCCTGCGAGCCCCTCCTCAGTGTTGCGGTCGCCGCGGAGCTCATTCACACCGCCTCTCTCATCCACGACGACATCCTCGACGGCGCCAGCACAAGGCGCGGCCGGCCTACCATCAACTCGCTCTGGGGGAACCATGCCGCCGTCCTCGCGGGGGACTTCCTCTTCGCCACGGCCTTCGGCCTCCTCGCCCGGGAGGCGGGGCCGGAGGCGCTCACCCTGATGGCAGACGCCGTGCGTGCCATGTGCGAGGGGGAAATCGAGCAGGCAACCACCCTTTTCGACCCCGCAGTTACAGAAAACGACTACATTTCCCGGATCGAAAAGAAAACAGCCTCCCTGCTGGGAGCCTGCTGCGGCGCCGGGGCCCTGGTAGGGGGCGCCCCGGCGGAAACCGCAGGCTGTCTGATCGAATTCGGCCGCAACCTGGGAATCGCCTTCCAGATCATCGACGACCTGCTGGACCTCGTCCGGGAAGAAAAAGCCCTGGGCAAGCCGGCAGGCACCGACCTCGCCCAGGGGATCCTCACCCTTCCCGTGATCTACCTCCTGCAGGACGGGAGCCGCGGGGAGCAGGTGCGGGAGGTCCTCGCAAAGCGAAGCTGCGGCCCCGCCACGCTTGCCCGGATCCGGCGGGCCCTCCGGGAGACGCACGCCCTCGCCTACACCTACCAGAGAGCCGCCGAGTTCGCAGAAAAGGCAAAGTCCTGCCTGGCGCGCCTCCCGGCGCAGCCCGCCCGCGCCGCCCTGCTTGGCCTGGCAGAAGAGATCCTGAACAGAGGGTCGTGAGGGGCAGGCGCAGCAAGCCCCGCCCGGCAGGCCCAAGGAGAGCCCGGCCCTCAGATCCTGCCGAGCCTCCGCAGGAAGCGGCAGGCGCGGTGCATCCAGAGCGCCTCTTTTCCCCCCAGCTCCAGGAGAAAACGGGCGTCTTCGTCCAGCTCCTGAGCCGCGACCTTCGGATCGGAAAGGTAAAAGGCGGGGAGCCCCCTGACCACGGTGAGGTGGAAGAGGGGATCCGGAAGGCGGGCGGCCTCCTCGAGGGCGCGCCGGAAGAAGAAGGCGAGGCGCTCCCTGCAGGCAGCGGCGTCCGGGTAGTAGAACACGAAGTTGAGGTCCCCCCCGGCGCGGTCCTCGGCCTGGTCAATAAGATAGTCGAGCAGGATGTGGAGGCCGCAGATCCAGGGGAAGTAGCCCGCGGCAATGGCGCGGGCTTCCGCAGCGGTCAGGCCCGGACGCGCTGCTGCGGCGCAGAGGGCGAAGATCCCCAGGGTGGACCCGGAGGCTGCCGCGAACTCCCACCAGTCCAGATCAGGATAAGAAGCCGCATGAGCAGCGAACCACTCCCTGAGGAGCCCTTCCCGGCGCTCGAGGCAGGTGTGCTTGAAGGTCTGGAGGTCGCTGTAGAGGCGGGCGAGGCGGAGGGCCTCCTCCCTCACCGCACCGTAGGAAGGAAGGCGGCGCAAAGCCTCCCGGCACTCCGCCACCAGCGCCGCCAGGTACCCCCCGTCGTCCCGGTGGGGGTAAAGCCGGTAGTAGTCCCCCGGCCCTCCCGCAGGGTCGAGGGCGCCGGTGTAGGCAGTGTGGAGCTGCCGGAAGGCCGCGGCATCGAAGCACCCGGCGCGGTCGCAGAGGTTGTCCAGGTAGTCGCTGATGGTCTGGAAGGCGACGAAAAAGGGGATCAGCCTCCGGGCGGCGGCCCCGTAAAGGGCGTAGACGCTTCCCCCCTGGGCGTGGAAGCGCTTTTTCGCGATGCTGGCAAGGCCCTGGCGTCGGAGCTCCGGGTCGCCCGCCTCTTCCAGCAGCCTCCGCCACCGCGCAAGCTCCCGGTCCACCTCCGGGAAAACGCAGGCTGCAAACCTGATCACCAGCGCCAGGCTCCTGGCGCGGGAGAAGATCCCGGGCTTCTCCAAGCGCGAAAAAGGCCCCGGCATCCCTGCCCGCGCTCCAGTTTCCCTGCCCATGCCGCTCCCACCTCCTTGAAAACACCCTCTTTTCACAGCAGGGCCTTCAGCCTCTGCCGGAGCCTTCAGCCCCTGCCGGACCTGCCCGCCCTCAGAGCGCTGATTTCCCCGAGCAGCTCCGCCACCCCGGGCAGGCGGGCGAACTCCTCGAAAGAGAGGCGCGCCTTGCGCCGCCAGCTGGGGTAATCCCCGGCGCCGGGGACGTTCTGGGGAGCCGTTTCCAGCCACAGGTCTTCCAGGTTGACCAGAAGGATCGGGGCGCGGCTCGCGGCCAGATGGGCGAGGCAGGCTTTGAGTGCGGCCCCGGTGCCGGCCCGGGGGGCTTCCAGCCAGCCCGCGCGCTGCAGGAAGGCAGACAGGGCAAGCCGCTCGCCTTCCTTTCTCTCCTGCCAGAAGGCGGCAAAGGGAGGCATATCGTGGGTGTTCAGGCACGCCAGGGCATCCGCAGGAACAGGGCGCAGGACTTCCCCGGGGGCCTCCCCCGCGGGGCTCCGGGCAAGCTCAAAGGGAAGCACATACATCCGGTAGACCCCGTGCCGGGCCATGGCCGCCCGGACCTGGCAGGGCACGGTGCCCAGGTCCTCTCCCACGATCAGGGCTTTTTGCCGCAGGGACTCCAGAGCCAGAATGGCGTAAAACTCCCCGGCACGGTAGCGCACGTAAACACCCTCGCGTGCCGGGAGGCCGCCGGGCACCCAGAAGAGGCGGTGCAGCCCCATGATGTGGTCGAGGCGCAAGGCACCGGCATACCGGAGGTGATGACGCAGGGAGGCTATAAAGTAGCGGTAGCCCTGCTCCCGGATCCCCTCCGGGTGGAGAGGGGGAAGCCCCCAGTCCTGCCCCCCTGCGAAAAAGGGATCCGGCGGGGCGCCGATGCTGGCCTCCAGGACGAAGGCGGCGCGCTCGCGCCAGACATCGTACCCGGCGCGGTGAACCCCTACAGGGAAGTCCAGGTAAAGGCCCGCCCCGCGCCGCCGGGCCTGCTCCGCGGCGGCCTGGAGCTGCTCGTGGGCGAGCCACTGCACATACAGGTGGTAGCGGGCGGCGTCCGGGTCGTAATCCCCCTCCCGGAGGCCCCCCTCCCGCATCCGTTCGGGCCAGTCCTGCCAGCAGGTGCGCCGCTGCTCCCCGGCGGCCCGGAAGCGGGCGTAGTCCTCCGCATGAGGGTGCTCCGCCGCCCAGCGCCGGAGTTCGGCCCTCCTGCGCCCGGCAGAACCCCCGGAAAAGAAAGAGCGCGCCAGGTGCTCCAGCACTCTGCGCCTGGCCGCCATCCCGCGCCGGTAATCGACAAGGGGAGCGTCCCGCAGTTCCCGGATCTCTCTCTGGAACTCCGGAGACCCCAGCAGCTCCCGCGCCTCCCGGCTCTCCTCAAGCTCCGGAACCCGGGCGACGTCCAGGTAGAACTCGTTCCAGAAAAGGCGGCTGACCGGGGCGTAGGGGCTCGGGTCGAAAGGTTCATCCAGAAAGGCGGCCAGCAGGGGAAGCGTGCCGACCATGCCGCCCCCCAGCGCCTGGACCCAGCGGCAAAGGTTTTCCAGATCCGTAAAGTTGCCGGCGCCCCAGCTCCGCTCCGAAGTGAGGGCGTAGAGGGGGAGAAAGGCCCCCCAGATCCTCCCTGCCCCTGCAGAGAGGAGGGTATACACCTGGCGCGGGGCGCTGATCACCAGCGTCTCACACGAGCAGGCGGGAAGCTCCAGGGCGAACCTGTGGTACCCCCAGGGCAGCCCCGGGGGCAGGGAAAGCAGCCTGGCCACCCACCTCCTGCCCTCCACCGCTGCCGCCCGGAGCACGGGCAGGGAGGCCAGGTCGCAGCTCCAGCGCCGCTCCTCGCCGCTCTCGAGCCTCAGGCAGCAGCCGGCGCGCCTGCCCGCCCGGCCTGCAGGGAGCCTCAGCTCGAGGCTGACCGGCTCTCCGTCCCAGGCCACAACCACCGGCTCGCAGCAGCGCCGCCACTGCTCCTCCCTGCGCTCCCGGAGCGCCTGGGGAACATCGGCCATCCGCTCCACAGGCGCCCCCAGGGCGCGGAGCGCGGCAAGGAGGGAGTGCGGGCCCGCCCTTTGCAGGCGGCCTGCAGCGTCGCAGTAGGCGGTCTCTACGCCGTAGAGCCGGGCAAGCCGGCAAAGCAGTTGAAGCTGCTTTCCTGCAATGGTGCTCCACCTCCAAACCTCCGTTACCTGCCGGGCGTCAGTATTATCCCCTTTTTTCCGGCTTTGTATGAACAGTCTCCTGAAGAATCATTCCTGCGGGAAGAGGGGCAGGCCTGCCCAGGAAGTACCCCTGGCCGCAGTCCACTCCAAGCTCCCGCAGTGTTTTCAGGACATCTTCGCTCTCCACAAACTCGGCGATGGTCTTCTTTCCCAGGGTATGGGCGACGGTGTTGATGGCCTGGACCAGGACGCGGTGGGTAGGCTCTTTATCCACGTCGCGGATAAAAGACCCATCTATCTTGAGGTAGTTGACCGGGATGATGCGCAGGTAAGAAAAGGAAGAAAAACCGATCCCGAAGTCGTCGAGGGCAAAGCGGCAGCCCAGGCTGCTCAGCCTGCGGATCCAGCGGTCGGCCCTCATCAGGTCTCTCACGGCAGCGGTTTCGGTGATCTCGAAACCGATCCGGGAGGGCTCAACGCCGCTCCTGCGGAGCATTTCTTCTATGAACTCCAGCAGGGCGGCATCTCCCAGGCTCACCCCGGAAATGTTGACAAAAAGACTGAGGTCGGGGTGCTTCTGCAGAACCGTTAAGGATGCCTGCACCACCCAGCGGTCGATCTGCGGCATCAGGCCGAAGCGCTCGGCAACGGGGATGAACACTTGGGGATCGATCAGTTCTCCCCCATCACCCTGGAGGCGGACAAGGGCTTCGTAGTGAACGATTTTCCCCTCGCCCAGGCTGATCACCGGCTGGTAAAACAGCGCAAACCGCCCTTCTTTTAAAGCGTTCTTGATGAGGGCAATCAGCCTGTTGACTTCAGAAAGCCTTTCCCCCACATCCTCGTCGGGCTGCAGGATGATCGCCCTGTTTCGCCCCTCTTCCTTGGCCGCGTAAAGAGCAGTATCGGCGCGGGAAAGGATTTTCTGGTAATCCAGCGTCCCGTCGATCATGACGATCCCGATGCTGATGCTCAGATTGACGCTCTCCCCATAAAGGCTCAGCTCGCCCTCGTCTACCGCCCGGCGCAGCTTTTCCGCCACAACCAGGACCTCCTCAAAGGCCACCCCCTCCAGCAGTACGGCAAACTCATCTCCCCCCAGGCGGGCGATAAGGTCGCCTCTGCGCAGGTTGCCCTTTAAGATTTTCGCCAGAACAATCAGGAGTTCGTCGCCTGCAGCGTGCCCGAGGGTGTCATTGATCAGCTTGAAGTTGTCGACGTCGATAAGGAGCAGGGCGCCCTTCTTTCCTCGCTTTGCCCTGGCTGCCGCGCGCCTGAGGGCTTTCTCCAGGACGTACCTGTTGGGGATGTTGGTCAAAGGGTCGTGCGTGGCCAGGTACTTGAGCTGCGCCTCAATTTTTTTGCGCTCATTGATGTTTTCCACAATCCCGATCACGGTGTGAGTCCTGTCTCTCTGGAAAAATTTGCGGACGGCCGTTACCTGAGCCCAGAAGTTTGCGCCATCCCTGCGCTTCAAAAGGACTTCCAGGTTCTTGACGTAGCCTTTATCGGCGATAATATGCATGAACCGCTCTCTTTCTTTTGGATTTACAAAAAAGGACGGCCACAAAGAACCGGAAAGCTCCTGCCGGTCGCTGAAGCCGAATATTCTCAAGAAAGCGGGGTTCACCTCAAGGAACTTCCCGTCAACGGTGCTGATGTAGATCCCCACGTCCAGGTTGTCTACAAGGTTCTGGTATCTCATTTCCGAGTGGTATCGCTCGGCTCTTTCGAGAGCCAGCAGCTTTTCGTAGTTGAGGCAGGACAGAATGGCGTTGCTCAGCTTCGGGGCGATGCCGGAAAGAATTCCCGCCAGCTCTCCGCCGGGGGCGTCCTCGCAGGTGAAAAACAGCTGAACCAACGCCAGCCTGCCGACCGGAACCAGCAGCACTTTTTTCTCGTTTCCTGTAAACGGCACACAGAGCTCCCTGAAGCCGCGATCCCCCTCCGTCCTGACCAGCGGCCGCCCTGATTGCAAAAGAAATCTCAACCGGCGCTTGAGGGCATTGCCGGCCGCAGGATAATCCATCCCTCGCGCGGAGAAACCCGCGGCGGCAGCACACTCCAGCGCTCCGTTGTTCCACAACCAGACGACGCCCCGGTAGGCGCCGCTCTTATGGATGATGGTCTTGAGCACCTGGTTGAGCATCTCCCTCAAGTTCAGGCTGCTGCCTACGGCCAGGGCAATTTCGTAAGAAAGAGAAAGGTTTTTGATGAGATTGACAATCTCCCTGTCCAAGCCTTACCCAACCCCTACCACGGTTGTCTTGTTGTAAAACTCGAGATACCTGTCCCCGCTGTTGGCTATTTCTCCTATGCTGAGAAAGCCAAACACCTGCAAGTCCGGCGGGAAACTGCTGCAAATGGCCGCCAGCTCCCGCGCCATGCCGCTGCCGAGATAGAGCACCCGCGAGATGCAGTCAATTACCAGGGCGCTCCGCCCCGGACCGCCTGTTTGCTCCCTGAAACACGCCAAAGCCCTGCCTGCGGCCTCCCTTGCAGCGTTTATCAGTCTTGCCGGCTCCCCCCTTAAAATCATCACAACAGAATTTTGAGGGACTTCGCCGACGAGCACAATGTCATGGCCCTCCAGCCTCAGGGGATCGCGGACCACAATGCTCTCGTCAATTTTCACCATTCCAAAAGGATGGCACTTCGCGATTTCGAAGAAATTTTTGGGCCGGATGGTTTTGCCCGCCTTCTCCTTCAGGATCTTCCGGTACTTTAAAAAGGCAGGCTGCCAGTTAAGCTCAACTATGACATTGCCCCTCGTGCGGTTGGCCACAAGGGGTCCGTACATGGGCTCCCATCCGTGGCTCACTCCCACGCCCATGGGGCCCTCCACACCCACCAACAGCGCACCTCCTGCAAAACAGTCCTCCCCGGCAAACAGCACCGGCCTCCGTTCCGGCCCGAGGCTGCCGGCGCCGCCCCCGATAAAACTTACCTGCCTGTTGCAGGTTTCAAACAGCACATCGAGGAAAGAAGAGATGCCGCCTGTCAGCCCGTCAACGATTACCAGAAATGTTTCGGCCGTCCTGGTTAACTCTCGATCTTCCGGCAAACCCGCGAAGCTGCCGAGGTCCCTGATCACCTTCACGGAAACCGGGCGCTCAACGGCGCAGCCGAGAACTCCTTCTGTGTACCACGAGCCGCCGTAAATAATCCCCGGGAAAACGCCGCCGAACACGGGCACGCCCAGCTCTTTGAACAACGGCCTGATTTCCTGGAAGTCCCACGGGGTCATCTCGCCGACCAGCAAAAAGATCCCGCACAAGTCCTTGCCGGAAAGGCTCGTCAGGACCCGCTTCCAATCCTCGCGATTTCTGGGTTTCCAGAAGACGACGCGCCCAAACACAATTTAAAAGCCTCCTTTTACAAGAAGCAACAGTGCTTCCGCCTTCAGGCCTTCGGCGCCAACCCGCCCCGCCAAATTCGGGGCCGGGACCGCCCTGAAAACCATACCGGTAGGGCCCGTCAAACACTGCGAAACAGGCGCAGGAAGATCCCGGCGAGGCGCGGGTCGAACTGGCGCCCGGCTTCTCTCTCGATCTCGGCCAGCGCCTCCGGGGAGGACTTCGCCCGGCGGTAGGGCCGGTCAGAAGTCATGGCATCAAAGGCATCGGCCAGGGCGATGATCCTCGCCCCGAGGGGGATCTCCTCTCCCGCCAGGCCGTCAGGGTAGCCTTTGCCGTCCCAGCGCTCGTGGTGGTGGCGCACAACAGGGGCAACATCCTCCAGAGCCTTAATCTGCCCCACGATTTCGGCGCCGACCAGGGGGTGGCGCTTGAGCGCCTCGCGCTCCTCGGGGTCGAGCAGCCCCGACTTGTTGAGAAGTGATGCCGGTATCTTCACCTTCCCCACGTCGTGCAGGAAGGCGGCCAGTTTGATCTTCTTCGTCTCTTCGGCATTAAGGCCCAACCCCCGCGCCAGGGCCACGGCGTAGCGGGTCACCCGCTCGGAGTGGCCGTAGGTATACCAGTCCCAGGCATTGACAGCGGCAAGGAACATCGAGATGGAGTGGATCAGGGCGCGCTCCTCCGGCCAGTCGGCCTCAAGCTCTTTGAGTACCGACTGGTAGACATCGACCCTGTCTTTGGAGACGCGCTTGGCGCTGTACATGGCCTCATCGGCGTGCCTGATCAGGTCGGCGGCGGTAGTGCCGTCATCGGGAAGGCAGGCCACCCCTACGGAAACGGTCACCCTCCCGTCCGGCATGAACTCCCGGTAGGGGAAGGGGTATGCGGCCACCGCGCGGCGCAGCCTCTCGGCGATCTCAAGCGCCTCTTCCGGGCCCGCCCCTGGAAGAATCACGGCAAACTCATCCCCGCCGTAGCGGCCGACGATGTCCGTGCTCCGCACGTTTTCTTCGAGAAGACGCGCCAGCCTCCGGAGCACGTCGTCCCCCTGGGGGTGCCCGAAGCGGTCGTTGTAGCTCTTGAAGTTGTCCACATCAACCATCATGAACGCCAGACCCCTCCCCTTCTCGAGGGCGGATCTGACCTCGCGCTCAAGGGCCTGGGTGAGGTAGGTGTGGTTGAAGAGGAGGGTAAGGCCGTCCCGCACGGCCAGATCCTGAAGCTCCTCCTCTCTCCTCCGGAACTCTGTGACATCCCGGAAAATGAGAACCGCCCCGTGGCTTCTCCCCCCCTCCTCCAGGAGCGGCAGGCAGTCCACGAGGAAGGCCAGCTTCCTGCCGTCAGGGGAAGTATAGTCGATCTCCGCGCAAAAAGCATTGCCCGATGCCAGGGACTCCTGGACCGGAAGAGTGCGGGAATCACCCCTCGCCTCCATACGACCGGCAAAAACCGAGAGAAAGGGCTTTCCCACCACCTTTTTCGACTCCAGGCCGAAGAGGTTCTCGGCTACAGGGTTGACGTAGTGGACCAGACCATTGCGCCTGAGGACGGCGACCGCGCTGGTGATGTTCAGAAGCATCAACCTGTAGACCAGGCCCTCCATCACCATTCTCCTGACCATGAAGGCCCCCCCGCCCAAAACAACGAGGAGCCCCAGAAGCCCGCTCCCGCAGCCCCACACCAGGGCACGGCGGGCCTGGCCCACGGTCTGATCCACAAGGGCGTGGGTATCTGTGATCCGCATCTCCCGGAGCCTGTCCGTGGCGTCCAGCATCTCCCGCAGGAGGGCCACGGCCCCGCCCTCCCAGGCGATCCGGGCGGCGCCCTCAACGTCCCCCCTCTGCACCCTGGGAATGATTTCCTCTTCACACATCTTCACGTACTTTCCATGCCGCTCCAGGACTCCCCTGACCAGGGGCTTCCGTGCGGGGCGGACGATCTTCAGCAGTTCCTCTATCTCTCTCTCGTTGCTGCGGGACCAGGAGCGGAACTCTTCCAGGTAAGGGGCATCCCGGTAGAGCATATAGCCTCTGATGGCGTAGGACTGGGCGATGAGGTGGGTGTAGAGGTCGCTTGCCGCCACGATCTTCTGGACCTGGACATGCATCTTGCCAAGCCCCTTGAGCACCTGCCTCATGCTGAGGAGGATGAGGGCCAGGGAAACGACCACAGAGAAGAGCGTTAACCAGAGGCCGAGACGCATCTTCCCGGGCTCGCTTGAGCGGATCACCACCCCCCCCCTTCAGTCTTCTGAGGAACACCCCGAAGGTCGAACCCGAAGCCGGCGAATCCCAAACGCAAGCTTCACCACCCTTTCTTTCCGGTCAAAGAAGTCCTTCTTGCGAGCGCGCAGACGCTACTGGTTTCATTCGCTGCAAAGGCTGTTTTTCCTCTTTGGGCAGCCGGCAGGCGGGCGGCTCCGGCCGGGCGGAAGGCGGCAGCGGGAAAGCGTCGTTTTTTGCTTGAAGAAGCAGGATTTTCCTTCCTTCCGCCGAATCTCCTTTTACGACAAAAAGGCGAGGAGCTGGAGACAACAAGCCTTAAATTTATCCCGGCCTTTGTTAAGCCGCCCCCGCTTCTGCCTCGCCCCGCGCCCCGCGTGCCCTGCCGGACGGCAAGCCTCAAAAGGCCTGACCGGCAAGGCGGACGTCGAGGCCAGCGCTTTTATTTTTCCCGTCAAACTGCCGGCAAAGGACGGCGGGATGATTCACGCGAGGTGAAAGCTTGCAATGAAGGAGATCCTTGTTGTTGAGGACTCCTCCCTCACCAGGCTCATGGTGAAGAGGGTGCTGGAGGAGGAAGGATACGCAGTGACAGAACTCGCGAGCGGGGAGGAAGTGCTCGCGAAAATAAGGCTGCGCCAGAGGCCGTTCGACCTGATCATCATGGACATCCATCTTCCCGGCATGGACGGGCTCCGCACCCTGGAGGCCCTCAAAGGCCTCCCGGAGTACGCCTATGTGCCGGTAATGATGCTCACCGTGACCTCCTCAGCGGTAAGGGAGGCAATCCGGCTCGGGGCGGTGGAATACCTCTGCAAGCCCTTCGAGCAAGAGCAGCTTGTGCAGAGGGTGAGGAAGCTCATCGGTCCCGGCCGAAGGGAAGGGCAGGAGGAGAAAACCCCCCTTGAGAGGTTCTACGAGGTCATGAGGCTCGAGATCAACCGCGCCCGGCGCGGGAGCACTCCTCTGACGATCGTGCTGGGGCGCCGGGAAGGAGGGCCCGGCGCCGAGGTGAGGGAACTGGCAGAGCAGGCCCAAAGGCAGTTGCGCACGATCGACGCCGTGCTCCCGCTCAGCAAGAGGTCCCTGGTCGCCGTGCTTCCGGTGACCGACCTCAACGGCGCGCAGGTGGTCATGCAGAAGCTCGAGAGCTGGATCGCGACGGCAGACAGAGGAGCAGCCTGGAAGTTTGCCCCTGCCGCCTTTCCCGAGCACGGCCAGGACGGCGAGGAGCTCCTCGAGCGCGCCAGAGCCGAGCTCTCGAAGGCAACGCAGGCTTAACCCGGCTTCAGGCGTCCGACCAGACGGCCCGGTCGCGCCCGTTCGCTTTGGCCATGTAAAGGCGGCGGTCGGCCGCCTCCAGAAGCGCGAGTGAAGTCCTTCCGTCTTCAGGGTACCGGGCTATTCCTGCGCTTACCGTAATCCCGCCGGCTTTCAGAATGCCCGACATGGTGGCTTCGCAGAAGCTTGCCCGGAAGCGTTCCACAACTTTCAGGCAGCCTTCCAGCGTGGTCTCGGGGAAAATGAAAAGGAACTCTTCTCCCCCGAACCTCGCCGCGATGTCGGTTTTCCTGAGGCAGCGCCGCGCCGTCTCGGCAAGCAGAATCAGGACGCGGTCCCCTTCGTTGTGTCCGTAGGTGTCGTTGACGACTTTAAAGTTGTCGATGTCCACTATAACCACACAGAAGTTCCCGCCGTAGCGCGCAGCGCGCTCCACTTCCCTGTTCAGCATCTCCATGGCGTAGCGGCGGTTGGGGAGTCCTGTGAGCTGGTCCGTGAAGGATTCCCTCACGGCGAACCTGAGCAGGCGCCTGTTGCTGACGGCAAGCCCCACATGGTGAGCAAAGAGGCTGATGATCTCGATCTCTTCTGAATCCAAAACGGACCCCTCGAGTTGCGTGATGATCAAACTCAGGCATCCGAAGGCGGTTCCTTCGGAGAACAGGGGTATGCAGATGTGACCTAAGGCTTCTTCACAAGAACCCAGCAGGCGGCAGAAGATCCCTTCCTCGCGGGTGAAGCTAACCACCGGCTTGCTCATTCTCACAGCCAGGCACTCGAGAGGCGCGATGCAGCAGGTTTCGGGAACAACACCGTGGCCCCCAGACCTCCCTGCCCTGCCACTGCCATCTTTGTCCTGCTGCTCGAAGCGCAGAGCAAGCGCACTGCTGTGTTAGGATATATTTTGTGAAGAAACCTCGCGGCTGCTTTGCAGATCTCCTCTTCACTGGTCATGTTGTGGAGGATCTCGGTGAGCTTGACGATCTCCTGGAGCCGTTCCCTCCGCATGTACTCCTGCGCGTAGGAGGCACTGAGGGCCGCCTCCCTTTCTCTTAAGTCTTCGAGGTCGGTTCGCAGTTGCTGCTCGCGTTCGGTGAGGCGGGCGAGGATCTCGTCGAAGGAGTTGTACAGTTTTTTTAAGGCATCATGAACATTTTCTTCCCGAATTTCGCTTCCTTGAGGCACTTCCTTTCAAATACCCCCAATTCGCACAGTCTCGCGTTAAGACTTAATTTCATTACCGGGGACGCTTTTCCTGCCCAGGGCAAAGAAGTTGGTGCCGTGGCCCCAAATTGTGCAGAAACTGTCGAATCTCCAGCGGCGCCCTGGTCAGGCCGCCTACCGGTGTGGTATAATGTAACCACTGGGGAACCCGACCCGCCGGAGCCCGAGAGCCTTTAAGGCTTCGGCTAAGGCTCCGGCGCGGCGAAGAACTAAGAGAACCGGAAGGAGGCTTCTCCGGTGAAGCTCGACCGTATCAAGATCGATCCTGAAGTCTGCATGGGGCAGCCCACTATCCGCGGCATGCGGATCACAGTGGCCTTCGTCCTGAGGCTCCTGGCCTCAGGCATGGACACCCGGGCCGTTCTCAAGGCCTACCCTGAGCTGGAGGAGGAAGACATCAGGCAAAGCCTTGCCTACGCCGCCTGGCTCGCCGCCGAACAGACGCAGCCCCTCCCCCAGGAGGCCGCCGGCCCTTGAGCGGGCTCCGCTACCTGGCCGACGTGCACATCTCCCCCCTGACCTGCGAGCTGCTGCGCAGGGAGGGCTACCAGGTGGTGCGGGTCACCGAGGTTCTCCCGCCCAGCGCGGGGGACCTGGAGATCCTCAGATACGCCCGGCAGAACGGGATGGTGATTATTACCCAGGACCTGGACTTTTCCGGTCTCCTCGCCCTAACGAACCTGCCCGGGCCGAGCGTGGTTTCCCTGCGCCTCGCCAGGCCGGAACCACCAGCCGTGGCCAGGCTGCTGTTACGCGTCCTGCCCCAAGTAGAGGGGGACCTGAAAGAGGGAGCGGTGATCTCAGTGACGGAGCGGAAGTTCAGAGTGCGCCGCCTCCCGTTCGCCCTCTCCTAAAGGTTGCGGGGCCGCCCAGCAGGGGGCGGTCACTCACGAAAATCTTTCTCTTCCAAAGGTGGTACCTCCTTTCAGCTGGAGTCATTTCTCTCGCTGTAATGGGAGAGGGCCTGAATTTTCTTTTACGATCACGCCGGGAATGCTTCCGGCTTGAGTAGAGAAATGAAAAAAGGAGGGATTTTTTAAGGTAGAACAAACTGCTGTGATTGACGACTCGAAGGGTAAGGTTACGAAGCAACGGTACAGTTCGGCTTGGCGGTTCTCATTTTGTCCACTCTTTTAATTTTTTAATAACGGTTAGAGCTTCTTTTTCTTCTCTCCATTCTTGGATTATTCCATCTATTTCGGCTTCTAATTCCTCAGACGACATATTTTCTGGCTGGCTACAATCTACATTTTTTGAAGCAAAAAACTTATAGATTTCCATCAGGGGATTATCCTGCCTAAACTCAATTACTTTCACTCCTATTTTTTCAGATTCTTCCTTCATCATCTCTGTTAACCTATCAATTAAAAATAAACTTACCTTTCTAGCAAGCGCTTCGTCCCCTATTTCTGGATTGCCAATTCCGAGTAACTTTAGCTCAACAGTTATGGGTTCCTTATGTTTACTAAAGACTATGGCATCAATTTCTCTGTTCTCAACTAATCCTTTTTTCTTCATTTCGTCAAATATTAAAATATAATTATCTTCTGGAATTTTTAACAAGCGAAATATTGCATATAATAACCCCTTCTCAGTCTTTTTGCCTACTTCACTCCAAGCTCCACCTTGAATTGTTAGTTTCATTGCGGTGATTATATTAACTAAAAATAAACTTTCAACATTATCTAATTCAATTTGAGTATTGTCTTTTTCAATTATTACCTTAATCTGATATAAATTCTCACCGCCTTCGTATTCTTTCAATAATAATTTTAAAGCCTCTATATTTTTCTTGCCTAAATCCAGGCAAACTTCTTTTGCGGATGTTCCCCCTGTCAACAACGCGCTGGACTGTCAACCGGGAGATTTGTTAGCTTATGTGCCGGACGAGAAAGAGAAAGAGAGGGACAGCAAATGAGGCGGCTTATGAAGGAATACGGCTGGCTGCTGCCACCGGTACTGGCAGTTATCACACTGACGGTATTTCTCGTAACGAAGTTTTAGGGGGAAGAAGGATGAGAGTGAAACGCAAGAAGCGCAGCAACGGTGAGGGAACGATTTACCAGCGGCCTGATGGGAGATGGGCAGCGCAGATAACCATCGGCTATGACCCGTCAACCGGCAAGCCGAAGCGGCAGACTTTCTACGGTAAAACATGGGCAGAGGTAAACGAGAAAATCACCAAGGCTCGTTATGAACAGCAGATTGGGGCATTTATAGAACCGAACAAGATAACATTGGGAGAGTGGCTTGCTACATGGCTTGAGAGCTACAAAAAGATGAAGGTAAGGCCAACAACATACGAAAACTATGAATACATTATCCGAGTGCATATTAAGCCGAATATCGGCTTTATCCCCTTGCGGCAGTTACAGGCAAGCGATTTACAGAGGTTTTCGCAAAAATGTTGAAAGAAGGAAGAAAGGCGCAGTATAAAAAAGAGACCCAACAAACTTCCCTTTCACGGCGTACAGTAGAATTAACCAGAACTATCATAAAGGCTGCATTAACACAAGCCGTCAAGGAACAGTTAATAGCTCGAAATCCGGCGGATGCAACAGAACTGCCACCGGCGGATGAAGAGAAAGAGGTTATCCCCTTCACCCAGGAAGAAGCACTTAAATTTCTGAACAGCATAAAAGGGAAACGTTTGTTTGCGGCATACTACCTGTGTTTGGCAACTGGCCTGCGGCGGGGGGAACTGTTGGGGCTGAAGTGGGAAGATATAGACTTCAGGAGTGGTAATTTTGAGATAAAGCGCAACCTTGTTGAAGTCAAAAACGAAACAGGCAAATATGTTTTAGAATTTCAGAAACCAAAAACGAGAAAATCGCAGAGGACGATCCCCATGACGGAAGATATAATTAAAGTCCTGAAAGCGCATAAGGTTAAGCAAAACGAAGAAAAACTGTTTTTCGGCAAGGGATACCAGGATAACGGCCTGGTTTTTTGTAGTGAGGATGGTAGACCGCTCTGGCCAAGGAACTTCCACCGGCAGTACAGCAATCTTCTTAAAGCTGCCGGTATTCCCCACAAGAAACCCCACGCTATGAGGCATACATTCGTAAGCCTGCTGCTAGAACAGGGCGAAGATTTAAAGAATATCCAGGAGTTAGTAGGACATGCCAGTATTGTGGTTACAGCGAATGTTTACGGGAAGATAGCGGAAAAGACCAAGAAAAAGGCCGTGGAAAAGATGAGTCAGATTTTAAAAATTGAAGCTGTCAACCGGTAAAAATACTGCAATCCAAAGACGGTTGCAGTAAAATTGCAGTAAAATTAACCAAAGGAAAAGGCTTCCAACCCCGGAAGCCTTGATTTTTCTGGTGAGCCATGGTGGACTCGAACCACCGACACCCTGATTAAAAGTCAGGTGCTCTACCAGCTGAGCTAATGGCCCACCTCTTGTGAGTTGTTCCAGCCATATGTTACAACAGAAGCCCCGTTTCTGTCAACACCCTTTTGGCGAAACCGGGCGAAACCGGGAGCCGGTAAACCGGCAAGGCAGCCGCCTGCTCCAACCATGTCGGCAACGCACCTGCACGCCTCCCCAACCAGACGGCCGGGCCGCCGCCTGCCCAGCACGCCCGTAGCCTGCTTATCCAAACCGGCAGGCAAGCCGCTTAACATCCGGAATCCGCAACTACAACGATTGCGAGACCGTTTCGCGTCGGGAGAAGAAGACGTCCCGGAGGACGACGGTCTGCTCCCGGTCCGGCCCCACAGAAACCATCACAACGGGAATCCCCGTGAGCACGGCAATCCGATCCAGGAAGCGGCGCGCCGCCGGGGGCAGCTCCTCCTCCCGCCGCGCCCGCGAGGTATCCTGCTGCCAGCCCTCGAAGACTTCGTAAACCGGCTCGCACTCCTGGAGCACCCGCAAGCTGGCAGGGAACTCCGTAATCACCTTTCCCCCGGCGCGGTAGGCGGTGCACAACCTGATCTCGGGCAGGGAGTCGAGAACATCCAGCTTGGTGATGATGAGGCCTCCCAGGCCGTTGACCCGCGCCGCGTAGCGGACCATCACCAGGTCGAGCCACCCGCAGCGGCGAGGGCGGCCCGTGGTGGTTCCGAACTCTCTCCCCCGCTCCCGGATTTCGTCGCACTGCGCCCCCTTCAATTCCGTCGGGAAGGGCCCCTCCCCGACCCGGGTCAGGTAGGCCTTGCAGACCCCGAGCACGAGGCTGACTGCGGTGGGCCCGACACCCGCCCCGGTGCATACCCCCCCGGCGGTGGGGCTGGAAGAGGTCACGTAGGGATAAGTGCCGTGGTCGACGTCGAGCATGGTTCCCTGGGCGCCCTCGAAGAGGATGTTCCTCCCCTCCGCCAGGGCTTCGGCGAGGACCAGGGAGGTGTCAACAAGATAGGGGCGCAGCCGCTCCACGTAAGGCTCCAGCCAGGCAACGATCTGCTCCGGCTTAAACCCCGGCACCCCGTAGAGCCGCTCGAAAATCCGGTTCTTTTCGCGGACCATCTGGGAAAGGCGCGCCTCCCAGTCCGGCTCCAGCAGCTCCCCCACCCGGAGCCCGCTCCGCGCCACCTTGTCCACGTAGGCGGGGCCGATGCCGCGCCTCGTGGTCCCGATGCGCTCCTTTCCCCGGCTCTCTTCCTCCAGCTCGTCCAGCCGCAGGTGGTACGGCAGCAAAAGATGCGCCCGGTCGCTGATGTAAAGGCGGGCGGTTTCCAGGCCCTGGGCGCGAAAAGCGTCCAGCTCCTGGAATAAAACCTCCGGATCGATCACCATCCCGTTTCCGATCACGCAAATTTTATCGGGGTAAAGGATCCCCGAGGGAATCAGGTGGAGGCGAAACTCCCGGGAGCCGACGACAACGGTGTGGCCTGCGTTGTTCCCCCCTTGATACCGCACAACAAGATCGGCCCGGCGGGCAAGATAATCGGTGACCTTTCCCTTTCCTTCGTCGCCCCACTGCGCCCCCACAATCACGATACCTGGCATGCTCCTCTGCCTCCTAACGCTCTGGCATCTTTTTCTCTGTACCTCCCCGGTCCCAGGCCGGAGTTAAACCCCGGCACAGGCGCGCCGGGCGATTTCCCGCGCCACCACCACCCCGCTCAGGGAGGCCTGGGCGAGTCCGCGGGTGATCCCCGCCCCGTCCCCCGCAACGAAGAGGTTGCAGACCCCGGTCTCCAGGTTCCTGTTCACCTCAAGGCGGGAGGAGTAGAACTTCACCTCCACGCCGTACAGGAGGGTGTGCCGGGAGTAAATCCCGGGTGCAACCTGGTCCATCGCCTTGAGCATCTCAAGAATCGCCAGAAAGTGGCGGTAGGGAAGCACCAGGGAGAGGTCGCCGGGTGTGGCTTCTTTCAGCGTGGGCTCCACAAGCCCCCTGGCGATCCGCTCCGGCGTGGAGCGCCGGCCTGCCATCAGGTCGCCCAGCCGCTGCACAATCACGCCGCCCCCCAGCAGATTCGCGAGGCGGGCGATGTACTTGCCGTAGGCGATCGGCTCTTTAAAGGGATCCGTGAAGCTCTTGCTCACGAGGAGGGCAAAGTTCGTGTACTCGGTTTTCTTTTCGGCGTGGCTGTGGCCGTTTACGGTGAGGATCCCGTCGGTGTTTTCCATCACCACTTCCCCGTAGGGGTTCATGCAGAAGGTGCGAACCTGGTCCTCAAAGGTCGGGGAGGAGTAGACAAACTTGGCCTCATAGGTCAGCCTGGTGAGGGGCTCCATCACAACGGCGGGCAGCTCCACCCGGAGCCCGATGTCAACGGGGTTGATTGCGGTTTTCAGCCCGAGGCGGGCAGCCTCGCCGGCCATCCACTCCGCACCGCGCCGGCCCGGAGCGCAGACGACGTAGCGGGCCGCGATCTCTTCCCCGTCTTCGGTCACGACCCCCCTCGCCGCCCCGTCCCGGACAAGCAGAGAGGCAACCGGGCGCCTGGTCTGGATCGCCACACCCCGCTCCAGGAGGTAGTCCTGCATGCCCTGCAAGATCGCCTGGGTGCGCCCCGTTCCCAGGTGGCGCACCGGGGCCGGGATCAGGCGCAGGCCGGCAAGGGCGGCGCGCCGCTGGAGGGCCGCAATCTCCTCCTGATTTTCGAGCCCGTGGACCTCCCGGGGCGCCCCGAACTCAAGATAAACCTCGTGGATGTACCTGATTCCCTCCTCAAGCTCCTCCCGGTCCAGGTACCGGTCGAGCGCCCCGCCGACCTCGGTGGAAAGCGCGAGCTTCCCGTCGCTGAAAGCCCCCGCCCCGCCCCATCCCGAAACAATGGAGCAGGCGGGGCAGCCGAAACAGGGGGATTTTTCCGTGCGCGCCGGACACGTTCGCTTCTGGAGGTCCTCCCCCTTTTCCAGCATCAAAATCTTGAGGCCCGCACCCCGCCTGACCAGCTCCAGGGCGCAGAAAATCCCTGCCGGACCCGCACCGACGATTACCACATCGTATTTTGCCCCGGTTTCTGCCATCGCGCGCGGCACCCCCTTCTCCCGGACACAACTGCCCAACTGCCTGGTCGAACCGGTTCCAAAACAAGGAAACGTTGAAGAAAAAAGCGCAAAACAAAAGCACAAAATAAAAAAAGCGGGATGCTTCACCAAACCGACAGATCCTGGCAATGTAATCTTAACAGAAGCGGGTCCTGATGTCAAGCAAAGCAGGGGTTGGGCGGGGTCAGGCGCGCCTCCTGCCGGGCTTCTGGGGCGGGGGGGCCGGAGGAGCCTCCCGCTCGTCCTCCTCTTCCTCCCCACCCGGGGGAGGCAGCGGCGTCTTCTCGAGGTTGACAAACTTCGTAAACTCCTTCAAAAAGGCGAGCTCCACAGTTCCCACCGGCCCGTTGCGCTGCTTGGCAACGATGATCTCCGCAATCCCCTTTTTTTCGGAATGAGGATTGTAGTAATCATCCCGGTAAATGAACATCACCACGTCGGAGTCCTGCTCCAGGCTCCCGCTCTCCCGGAGATCGGAGAGCATCGGGATCCGCTCCCCCCGCTGCTCCACGGCGCGGCTCAGCTGGGAGAGGGCGAGCACCGGGATGTCCAGCTCCCGGGCGAGGGATTTCAGGAAGCGCGAGATCTCCGAGATCTCCTGCACCCGGTTTTCCATCCGCCTCCCGGTCTGCATCAGCTGCAGGTAGTCGATCACCAGAAAGCCGACCTGGTGCTCGATCTTGAGGCGCCTCGCCTTGCTCCGCAGCTCCAGCAGGGAAATCGCCGGGGTGTCGTCGATAAAGATGGGCGCTTCAGCCAGCCGGCTGGCGGCACGGACGAGGCGCGGCCAGTCCTCCTCGGTGAGGAAGCCGGTGCGCAGGCGCTGCTGGTCCACCAGCGCCTCCGCGCACAAAAGGCGCTGCACCACCTGCTCCCCCGCCATTTCCAGGCTGAAGATCCCGACCGGTACCCCCGCCTTTAAGGCCACGTTCTGAGCAATGTTCAGGCCCAGAGAGGTCTTTCCCATCGAGGGGCGCGCTGCCAGCAAGATCAGGTCGCTGGGCTGAAGGCCGGAGGTGAGGCGGTCCAGTTCGGTAAAACCCGTCGGGAGGCCGGTGACCTCCCCCTTGCGCTGGTAGAGGTGTTCGATCTTTTCGAGGGCCTCCAGGAGCAGGTCCTTCACGGGGCGGTAGCTCCGGGTCTGGCGGCGCATGCTTAAATCCAGAATCATCCGCTCCGCCTCGTCGAGGAGGCGCTCGCTTTCCACACCCTCTTCGTAGCCCCGCGCCGCCAGCTGGGTGCAGCCGGAAATCAGGGAGCGCAACAGCCCCTTTTCCGCCACAATCTGGGCATAGTACCTGATATTGGCTGCGGTGGGAACGGAGCCGGCAAGGGAGGCAAGGTAGCTTGCTCCTCCTATTTTTTCCAGGAGCCCCCGCTTCGTGAGCTCCTCGGCGACCGTCACCAGATCCACCGGGCGGCCGGCCTCCGCCAGGTCCCGGAGGACCCGGAAGAGGTCGCGGTGCCCTTCTCCATAGAAGTCCTCGGGCTTTAAAATCTCCGCGATGGAGAGAAAGCTGTCCGGGGCGAGAAGCAGCGCGCCCAGCACGGCCTGCTCCGCTTCCAGGTTGTAGGGAGGGAGGCGGTCAAGGAGCTCCATCAAGCATCCTCTCCCTCGCCCGGCGTGTACAAGACATGGGGAAGGGCCTCAACGACCTCGCCAACGGCAACTACTTCCACCCCCCAGTCCCGGGAGAGATTCAGGGCGTTTTCGCGGGGCACGATCACCTTCTCGATCCCGGCCTGACGCGCTCCGAAGACCTTTTCGGGAACCTGCCCGACCGCCCGGACGCGGCCCTGGATTGAGAGCTCCCCGGTCACCGCCACATCCTGGCGCAGGGGAACCCCCTCCACCGCGCTGTAGAGGGCGAGAAAAACCGCCAGGCCGGCGGAGGGCCCCTCCACCCTTCCCCCGCCGATGATATTGATGTGGAGGTCGAAATCGGCGGCATCCTTTCCCGTAACCTTCCTGAAAACGGCAAGGGCGTTGAAAACCGAATCCTTCGCCATAACTCCTGCGGCGTCGTTGAACCGGACGCTTCCCTGGCGCTCCCGCGCCGCCGGAAAGGCAACTGCCTCGATCTCCAGGATCGTTCCGATGTAGCCGGAAACGGCCAGGCCGAAGACCTTTCCGATCTCCCCGCACGGCGCGGCGCGCCGGGTCACAAAGGGGGTCAGCCTGCTCACGTAGAGGACCTCCTGCAGGTCCTCAAGCCCGATCCGGACCCGCCTCCTCCGGCGCTGCTCCTGCCTCTCCCGGTAGCAGGCCATCGCATATGAATCCACCAGAATGCTGGTGGCCTTCCGCGCCTCGCGGGTGTACTCGCAGATCGCCTCCGCAACCCCGGGCTCCAGCAGCACGCCCAGCTTCCGGGCGGCCTGGCAGACCACCTGCCGGATGTCCTCGGGGGTCAGGGGGTCAAAAAAGATTTCGGCGCACCGGGAGCGAAAGGCAGGGTTGATCTCCTCCGGCTCGCGGGTGGTCGCCCCGATCAGCACGAAGTCGGCCGGCGCCCCCTCCTCGAAGAGCTTTTTGATGTACTGAGGGACGTGGGGGTCGTTCGGCTCGTAATAAGAAGACTCAAAGACGACCCGCTTGTCCTCCAGCACCTTCAGGAGCTTGTTCTGCAAAATGGGGTCGAGGTCCCCGATTTCATCGATGAACAGCACCCCGCCGTGGGCGTCCGTAACCAGCCCCAGCTTGGGCTCGGGAACTCCGCTTTCCGCCAGATCCCGCCGCGCCCCCTGGTAGATGGGGTCGTGCACCGAACCCAGCAGGGGGTTGGTCACCTCCCGGGGGTCCCACCTCAGGGTCGACCCATCCACCTCGATGAAAGGGGCGTCGGGGCGAAAGGGGCTCCCGCCCAGCGTTTTCACATATTCAAGGGCGATTCTGGCCGCCGAAGTCTTCCCGACGCCGGGCGGGCCGTACAGGAGGATGTGCTGGGGGTAAGGCGCCGCCAGCTTCGCGATCAGGGCCCTTACGGCCCGCTCCTGCCCGATGATCTCGGCAGGCGTGCGGGGGCGGAGCACCTCCGCCACACGGGCGTTGAGCTGGACCTGGTTCATTTTTTCTAAAATCGCCAGCTTTTTCAGGGTTGCCGCGTTCTCAGACCCTCCCCTTTCCTTGAGGATCTGAACCTTCATGTCCTTCAAATACTGCTCGTGGCGCTCCTGGATCTTCTCCGCGATCTTTTTCTCGATATCCTCCTCCACGATCCGCCGCGCCACGACCTGGGCGAGCTCCTCCTCCAGCTCCTTCAACAGGCCGGGAATCTCGTCAGGCAGCGGGGTCCTTTCAAGGGTCGGGTCCCCCATGACGAGCTTCTGGAGGGCGAGCACCTGCCGGGGCAGCCGGGGAGAGCGCATCGCTTCGAGAATCCCCAGCTTGCTCGCCCGGAGAACCAGCTTTTCGGGCCCGTAGAGATCACTGAGAATTGCGTAAAGGGCCGCCACCTGCCTCCTTAATTCCTGCTCCTTTGCCTCTCCTTCCTTTGAACCATCCGGAGCCTTCCAGGAAAGCAGCCCCTTCTTGCCTGCCCTCGCCATCTCCAGCCTCCCTCCCTTCTACTGCGGCGCTCTTTAAGGGTTCGCCGCGACCACGCTCACCTTAATCTCCACCTCGACCCCGGGGTGGAGGCGGAGCAGCACGGGGAACGTGCCCAGGGTTTTGATCGGCTCGGAAAGCTCGATCTTGCGCCTGTCGACAGCCCGGCCCAGGAGCTTCTCCAGCTCCCGCGCCACGTCGCGGCTCGTCACCGCCCCGTACAGCCTGCCGCCCTCGCCGGCCCGGCTCGCAATGGTTAAAGTGAGGCCCTTCAGCCTTGCAGCAGCGGCCTCGGCCTCCTGCCGGGCGCGGGCCTCCTTCCTGGCGCGCCCCTCCTGAATCAGAGCCGCCTCTTTCAGCTTTCCCTCCGAAGCCGGTACAGCAAGCCCGCGCGGGATCAGGTAGTTGCGCCCGTAGCCCTCTGCGACCTCGATGACATCCCCTTTTTTGCCCAGGTTCTTGACATCTTCCCTTAAAATCACCTTCACGGCTTTTCTCCCCCCGCTTCTCCTCCCGCATTTTCGCCCGCGGCCCTGAGGGCTTCCACCAGCCGGGTGCGGGCCGACCTGAGGTCGCTCCCCGCAAGGTAAGCCCCGGCAACGGTGAAGTGCCCCCCTCCCCCAAGCATCTCCATGATCCGGTGGACGTTCACCTCGCCTGCGGAGCGGGCGCTGATCGCGGTCCCCCCGGGCGCGGGGTACAGCACAAAGGAGGCAGCCACCCCCTCAACCTCCAGCAGGGTCTCGGCGGCGCGCGCCGCCGCCACCTGGGCCTCGGGGAATTCCTGCTCGTGCCAGGCGAGGGCGTACCGCCCCTCGAGAATTTCCGCGTTTTCCAGAAGCTGCGCCCGGTAGAGGAGCGCCGGCAAACCTGACCTGAAGAGAGACCTGATCACGGCGGGATCGGCCCCCGCCTCCCGCAGCAGGGCGGCGGCCTGGAAGGTGCGGGCGCTGGTCGCAAAGGTGAACTGCTTGGTGTCGACGATCAGGCCGGCCAGCAGCGCCGTTGCCGTAAGGGGAGACAGCGTCACCTCCTCCGGGAGGTAGCGGATCAGTTCTCCCACAAGCTCGGAGGCAGAAGAGGCCCCGGGTTCCAGATAGGCAAAATTGGCCCGCTCCAGAAACTCCGCACCGCGCCGGTGGTGGTCGATCACGCCGATGTAGCCGGCCCGGCTCAGGAGCGGGGGATAGGCCACCATCTCGGGGCGGTGCACGTCTACCAGCAGGAGGAGGGTGTGGGAGCCTACCTTTTCCCCGATTTCCTTCCCCTTCCCCAGCAGCCCCGGGTGCTTCCCGGCAACCGCCTCCAGGAGCCTTTCGATGGTCCCGCCGGGGTGGTCCACCACAACCCGCACCTCTTTGCCGTAATGCTGCGCCGCTTCCGCCAGGCCCAGGGCCGCCCCCAGGACATCGAAGTCAATACATGCGTGTCCCATGACCACCACCAGGCCGCACTGCCGGAAAAGGCCGTCCAGTTCGGTGGCGGCAAGCCGGGCGCGCACCTGGCTCCTCCTGCCTACCGCCTCGGTCCGCCCCCCGTAAAACCAGGTGTGGTCCGGGTCCTTCACCACAGCCTGATCCCCTCCCCGCGCCAGGGCGAGGTCAAGGGCCTGCTGAGCAAGCTGCCCCAGCGCCCCGGGGTCTCCCCCTCCCCCTTTTCCGGCTCCAATGCTCAGGGTCACCGGAAGGGTGTTCCCCGCTTTTACTTCCCGGATCCGGTCCAGGATGGGAAATCCTCTTTCCTCAAGGGAGGCAAGCTCCCTTGCAGGAAGGAGCAGGAGGTACCGGTCGCGCCCGTCTTTGCGCAGGTAGGCCTTGAGCGAACGCGCCCACTCCCGCAGGAGTTTGTCTACTTCTGCCACCAGCAGAGGGCGCTGCTCCTCGATCATCCCCTGAAAAACCTCGTCGTAGTCGTCGACCTGCAGGAGGGCAAGGGCAAGCCCGGCCTCGGGCGGAGGCGCGGCGAAAAGCTCCTCTTCGCAATGCGCGAGCTCCTCCCTCATTTCCCTTTCCCGGGCGGCGTCTTCCTTTTTATCTAAATATGCAAGCCCGTACATCGCGCCAACGGTCAAAAGAAAACCGAAAATCCCCAGCATCAGATAATAGCTTGCCAGGGCGAGGCTTGTAAAGGCGAGCAAGGCTCCCGTCCCAATGAAAAAAAGCCGTTTATAGTTGCGGTAGAACTTCGATTCCACACAATCCCCCGCTTTCTCGTTTTTTTTAGAGTTCGGCAACTCCTTCTTCGATTCCTGCCGGGAACCAACCCTTTTCGCTGGTATTTTGGTTCCGCTTCAAGGAGAATATTCCTGACGCGGGCTGCTTTCCTGCGGCCCGGGGGCGATCGAGGTGCAAGAAAAAATGGGGGCCGGCACGGCTCCCATAAAATACAGTTTCCTTAATTAAATTCCAATTCCCCTGATGAGCAGAATAAATTAAGCTATAGATTAAGTTCTGAACTGCTGCACCATTGCATTCAACCGCTGGGCAAGGCCCGCCTGCTCCTGGGCCACCCTCGCCACCTCTTCAATTGCTTTTGCCGTTTCCGTGACGCTGAGCGAGATTTCCTGCGAGCCGGAGGCGGCCTGCTCTGCGGAGGCGGCCACGGCCTCAATGGCCCTGTTAACCTGTTCAATGGACGCCATCATCTGCTGGGTGGCGGCGGCAAAGTCGGAGACGAGGCCTGCCACGAGCCCGGCGTCCTGCTGGTACTGGATGCCCGTCTGGACCAGGACTTCGTAGTCAGAGGTGACCTTCTCGTCGATGAATTTCAAGAGCTCCCCGGCATTTTCGGAGAGGTTCCTGAACGCTTCCTGGACCTGCCTGATCACCGTCTGGATGCTGGAGACGGTTGCCGCCGACTGCTCGGCCAGTTTCCGCACCTCTTCGGCGACGACGGCAAAGCCCCGGCCCTGCTCCCCGGCGCGGGCGGCCTCAATGGCGGCATTGAGGGCCAGGAGGTTGGTCTGGCTTGCGATTTCCGAAATAACTCCGGCCATCTTTCCGATTTCCGCAACCACTTTTCCTTCTTCGATTGCCTTCAGGATCGAGGCCTGTTTTTCACCATACAGGGATCTGGCAATCTCTCTGGATTCTTCCGCGCCTTTTTTCATTTCCCCGGCCCGTGATTCGATTTCTTTTGCCGTAAGACTTCCTTCCTCGGCTTTCCTGGCGAGCTGGCTGATGGCCTTCACGATTTCCTGCCCTGAGGCGCTCATCTCCTCGGTCGAGGCGCTGGTCTCCTCCGTCCCTGCTGCAATTTCCTGGGCGCGGGCGTTGATGTTCTGGGTCTGGGCGGAGATCTCCTCCACCGTCGCGGAGAGCTGCTGGCTGGAGGCGCTCAAGCTGCCTGCATTATCCATCACCTCGGCGATCAGATTCCGCACGTTTTGAACAGCATTGTTCAGGGCCTGGGCGAGGGCTCCCAGCTCGTCTTTTGTATCAAGGTCGATCTTCTGCGAAAGGTCTCCGGCGCCCACGGCCTCGGCAAAGGCGACTCCCTGCTTCAAGGGGCGGGTAATCACCTGGCTGATCACAACCCCAAAGATTATTGCAAGCAAGAAGCCCAGGCCGGCGAGAAAAATCATAGACTTAACGGATCGTGCGTATAAAACCTCGCTTGCGGCGTTAATTTCACCGGCTCTCTTCTTGAGCAAGTTGATTAATTTGTCCAGGGTTCCCTCGGTTTCGTCGATGACTCCAGAAATTTCTTTATATGCAAGAATGGCCTCTTCCCGTTTGTTTTCCCGGGCGAACCCGATCACCTTCTCGCGCAGGGAGCGATACTGGCTTATGTGCCCTTCAAATTCACTCCACAGCTGCTTTTCCTCGGGGGTCAACCCGGTGCCTGCATACTCCTTCTCCAGCCTCTGGTCTTCTTCGGTAATACTTTCAAGATCCGCCTGTGCCTGGGAAAAGTCTGATGCACTGCCACTATACGCAATGATCAACATATCAGAGCGGGCTTTCAAGAGGTTTTTCTGAATGGTCGTGAGAATTTCCATCGGCACCAACCCGTCATTATTGATAGCCTTCCCGCTTTCATTTATTTTTTGCATGTTCCTGATGCCAATCAAACCCACAACACCTATGAACAAGGCCACGATGATAAACCCTGTAATCAATTTTGCCGCGGTTTTAAGGTTTAAAAACCATTTCATTCCAAACCCCTCCTCATTTTATTCTGGATTTTAATTTAAATTAAATTAACGACCCCCCTGAGAAAACCGGGCAAGTTGGGCTTTTTTCCACCTCCCTCCATGAATGAGCGTCCGGAGCATCCCGGACAAAACAAAAAAGTTAGGGCTTACCCTAACCGCTTCTTGCATGAGGAGGCGCGGAAAACCCCGCTCTGCTTAAACAAATATTGATGTCAGTAGAAACGATTATTGATTGATTGATTGATTGATTGATTGATTGATTGATTGATTGATTGATTGATTGATTGATTGATTGATTGATTGATTGATTGATTGATTGATTGATTGATTGATTGATTGATTGATGCAAGAAGTGTGCCAGCCATCAAGCGCCCCCTTATCAGCCCGTGGGACCCCAACAGATCCCGCATGTCCGAAAAAATGCCGGATATCTCGAAATACCTCTGGACATCCCTGAGAGTGGAAAACCATGCCAGAACTGCTATTTTCAGTTCGACGCAAGCCCCTATTTTTCCTGCTGCTGTCTTAAAATTTTTTGCAAATTATTTAGGCAATAATACCTAATCACCGTGAGCTGCGCCGCCCGGGTCGCGGCGCGGCAGCCCTCCCGAACCGGAGGAGGAACTGGATCCCGAAGACCAGGGGATGAAGGCCATCAACTACCGGAGCGAGCCCTTCGAGAACAGGCTCAAAGCCGTTCCCGAGGTCCACAAGGTCTTCAGCTCCCTCTTCCATCCCGACCCGGCGACACCGGTGTTCGAGGCTATCGCCGGGGACCCCGTTACAATCCGCCTCCTCATGCCGGCAGACAAACCGAGGGCGCGCAGCTTCGTCCTGCACGCCCACAACTACCGGCAGCTGCCGGAGGACCTCTATTCCCAAACGGTAGCCGTCAGGGGTGCAATCACGGTGGGGGAAAGGCTGTCGGCAAAAATCCGGGGGGAATCAGCCCGGCAGGAACCCCGGGTGACTTCATGTACCGCTCCGGCCTCATCCGTTGGGATGTGGAACTCGGCATGTGGGGCATCCTCCGGGTGAAAGACAAAAACACCTCAACCCTTCTCAGGCTCCCGGGCGCGAAAAGCCCGTAAAGGGTTGGGCGTTCGCGCGCCCGGGGCGGGTCCGCCCGGGAAGAGGCTGCGGGAAAGCGAAGGCGGATCCGGGGTCTCCGCCGGAGGGCCAGCTCAAAAAAGTCTGTAAAAAAAAGGGAACCTGCTGTGCAGGCTCCCCTCAATTTCTTTATTCAACGGTGAAAGGCAGGAGGGCGACATTCCGCGCCCGCTTGATCGCCACCGTCAGCTGGCGCTGGTGCCCGGCGCAGTTTCCGGAAATCCGGCGCGGCAAAATCTTCCCCCGCTCCGTGATGTACTTCCGCAGCCTGTAGACATCTTTGTAATCTATGTAATCGATCCGATCCACGCAAAAACTGCAGACCTTTTTCCTCTTCTTCCCGCGCTCGCGCCGCAAGATTCCACCTCCTAAATGCACACTTGAAAATACCGGCCTGAGCAAAAAAGGAACAGCTCCAAAAAGCGGGTCCTAAAACGGGGGTTCTCCGGGTTCGAAACCGTCGCCCCCGAGATCCTCTGCAGGGAACCCCAGGTCGGGCTCCGGAACAGCTCCCGCACCCGCTCCCTCCCGGGCGCGGTCCAAAAACCTCACCGTTTCCCCGATCACTTCCGTAGCGGTGCGGTTCTGGCCCTCCGGGGTCTGGTAGGTGCGGACCTGGAGCCGCCCTTCCACGGCCACCAGGCGCCCCTTCCCCAGGTAATTGGCGCACGTTTCCGCCTGCTTCCCCCAGACGACGATCCGGATAAAATCGGTCTCCCGCACCCCCTGGCTGTTGACAAAGGGCCGGTCCACCGCCAGGGTGAAGTTGGCCACCGCCACCCCCGAGGGGGTAAAGCGGAGCTCCGGCTCCCGGGTGAGCCGCCCGATTAAAATTACCCGGTTCAAAAACAAGGCCTTTCCCCCTCCCCAATCCTGAAAACCGCCCGGTGGCTCTACGCCACCTCCCGGCGGATGATCAAATGGCGCAGCACCTCATCGGAGATGCGCATCACCCGGTCGAGCTCCTTCGCCGTTTCAGGCTCCCCCTGGAAGAGAATCAGGACGTAGAAACCCTCCCGAAAATCCTGGATCTCGTAGGCCATCCGCTTTTTGCCCCAGCGGCTGACCTGTTCGACGGCGCCTTTGTTCTGCTGGATGAGGCTGGTGAACTTTTCGACAGCGGCATTTGTTGCCTCCTCTTCGAGATCCGGCCTCAAAACAAAAAGTGCTTCGTAGGCGCGCATAGCCAACACCTCCTCCCTCTGGACTTGCGGCCCCCGCAGGGGCAGGGATGTACGGTGGGATTATACCACATCCGCCCCCCAAAAACAACCCGCCCGAGAGGGCGGCTTGCCTCTGACAGGCGTATATTTTCCGGCTGCAGGAGGGAATTTAAAGATGGCGTCTTGATTTGCCCGGCACCCGGATGAGACTGCCGAGAAGGTTCGAAGCAGGAGTGTTTATCTTGCGCATAAAATGGTTCATGACGGCCGGCCTGGCCATGGCGGTGGTTACGGGGGCCATCTTCTTCGCCGAAACCAGACCCGGAAAGGCTTTCCTGGCGCGTCTATGGGACGGCAAGGGTGCGCCCCGCGAGGGCAAGATGCAGGCGCTGGTTCCCGAAGCCCCGCCGGGCGGCGCGGTGCGTGAACCCCTGCCCTGGACAGGAAACAAGCAGGTGGAGGCTCTGAAAAAGAAACACAACACTCCTTTGCTCATGGCTGCCTACCGGGCAAGGCTTCCCGATCCCATCATGGACGAGGCCTACAACATTGACCTGGCTGCGAAAATGCTGGCCGGGACGGTGGTTGCACCCGGCGAGGTTTTTTCCATGAACAGGCGGCTTGGCCCCTACACGAGGGAGCGGGGCTTCAAGAACGGCCCCATGTACGCAGGCAACCGCATCGTGCCGGCCGTGGGTGGAGGAGTGTGCAAGATCGCCTCCCTGCTCTACAACGTGGTGATCCTCAGCGACCTCCAGGTGGTGGAGCGGCACCCCCACTATATGACCGTGCCCTACGTGCCCCCGGGCCAGGATGCCACGGTAGCCTACGGAGCCTACGATTTCCGGTTCAAAAACACCAGCGGAGGCCCCATTCTCATCTGGGCGGACATGGTAGGGGACACCCTGTACATGGCCGTCTACGGCCAGAAGAGGCCGCCTCTGGTCACCTGGCACCACGAAACCCTGAGCCGCTCAAAATTCTGGACCAGGGTCCAGTACAACCCCTCGCTGCCGCCCGGGACGGAAAGAGAGGTCATTCCCGGCCACGAAGGGGTGGTGGTCCGTTCCTGGCTGACCATTAAGACGGCAGACGGCAAGATCATCCGGCGGGATCTGGGCACCGACTGCTACCGGGCCTGTCCCCGCGTTGTTGAACGCAGCCCGGTCCGGGGCAGGTAAAAGGCCGGGCCGCTCCTCTAGCGCAAGGCAAAGACCCGGGTTTTCCCGGCCCGCCCCGAACTAAATTCTGGGTTCCAGCCCCACCAGCACCAACCCGCCGATGATCAGGAGGGCGCCTGCCACCTGCAGACAGGTAACGCGCTCCCCAAGAAGAGCGCAAGAGGCAAGCATGGTTACAAGGGGGGAAGAGGACATGATGAGGGTTACCTGGTTGATGTTCGCGCGCTTGAGGGCCATGAAGTAGGCAAGATCCCCTACCAGGGTAGCCAGCAGCGCCTCCAGGATGATGAAGATGAAGCTTCTGAGGGGAATGGCATGGAAGTGTTCATAACGACCAAAAACCAGATTCCAGCCCAGGATGAGGACGGCGGCAAAAATAGTGCGGATGCTCAGAGCTGTAATGGAGTGCACGCGGAACAGCCCCAGCTTTCCCAATACCGGTGCCAGCCCCCAGCAGAGCATAGCCAACAACGCCAGCAAGAGACCCAAGGCGTTCTCCTCCCGAGTAAACATATGGGGAGAAGACGCAGTTTAGAACTTGCATTTTAACAGCCACAACCTGCGTTCCTTAGGAACGCGCGCTGAAGACCGGCCGGACTGCCTGCCGCCAGACGGGAACGGACACGGAAGGCGTCAGGCGTGGTGGCGGAAGTGGATGAGGTCCCCCTCCTGCACCAGATAGTCGCGGCCCTCGAGCCGCAGGAGCCCCTGCTCGCGGGCGGCAGCCAGCGACCCCGCTCTCAGGAGATCTGCAAGAGAAACGACCTCGGCCCGGATGAAGGCCCTCGCAAAATCGGAGTGGATTTTTCCCGCCGCCTCCACGGCGCGGCTCCCTGCCGGAATCGTCCAGGCCCGGAGTTCGGGGCCGGTGGCCGTAAAAAAGGTAATGAAGTTCCCCAGCGTGTAGCAGGCGCGCACCAGCTGTACAAGCCCCGACTCTTCCCCGCCCCTGAAAAGCTCCTGCTCCTCCGGGGGAAGCTCCGCAAGCTCCGCCTCCCACCGGGCGTCCAGCACCACCAGCGGCGCCCCGCGCCCCGCCGCCACCTCCCGGACGGCCGCGAGGCAGGGGCCCCCCTCCTTCTCCTCCTCCCTGACGTTTGCCGCATAGACCACCGGCTTCGCAGTGAGGAGGAAGAGGGGGGCGAGGAGTTCCTCCCGCGCCTCCGGCAGCGACCGGGCGGGCTTTCCGGCAGCAAGGTGGGCGGCCAGGGCTTCCAGAAATCTTTCCTCCTCCCGCGCCCCCCTTTCCCCGGCCTTAACCGCGCGCGCCACCTTTTCCCGGCGCCGCGCCACGGTCTCCAGGTCGGCCAGCGCCAGCTCCACCTCCACCAGCTCCACATCCCGCCTGGGGTCAGGCTCACCGTAAGGGTGGGGGATGTTCTCCCCCCGGAAGCAGCGCACCACATGGACAAGGGCATCCATCTCCCGGATCGCGGCAAGAAACCTGTTGCCCAGGCCCTCCCCCCGGCTCGCCCCCTCCACCAGCCCGGCAATGTCCACGAACTCAACGGTGGCAGGAACGACCCGTTCCGGCTCCAGCAGGCGCGCCAGCTCCGCCAGGCGGGGATCCGGAACGGGGACGATCCCCCGGTTCGGGTCTACGGTGCTGAAGGGGTAGGGAGCAACATGAGCCTGCAGACCCGTTAAGGCATTGAAAAGGGTGGACTTGCCCGCGTTGGGAAGCCCTACCAGACCAACAGAAAAGGCCATCTATCTACCTCTTTCCCTCTCCGTCTTGATCCTGCACATCTTCCAGCATGGCGGATTTCACGATCGCCTTGACGCCCTTTTCAAATTTAGGGCGGGGGAGCATCACCTGCCGCCCGCACTTCAGGCAGCGGATCCGGAAATCCATCCCCACCCGCATAATCTCCCACTCGTAGCCGCCGCAGGGGTGAGGCTTTTTCATCCGCACCACATCACCGAGGTGAAACCGCATCGGAAGCACCACTTCCTGCCCCTCCCTGTACTCCGGTAAGGATTACCCTGCGCGGGTAGGGAATTTCGATGCCGGCCTCATCAAACGCCTCTTTAATCCGCCTCCGCAGCTCCCGCGCCACGGCCCACTGCTGCATCGGCCTGACCTTCCCGAAGACCTGCAGGGTAACTCCCGACTCTCCCAGCCGGGTAACCCCCAGCACGCGGGGCGCCTCCAAAACCACGTCCGGCTCTTCTTCCGCAAGTTCCCGGCAGAGGCGCTCGATCACCTCGATCACCCGCGCCAGGTTCTCCTCGTAGGCGACCTCCACCTCCACCAGCACCCCCATTCCCCCGCGGGTGTGGTTGGTCACCTGCTTGATCTCCCCGTTGGGGATGATGTGGAGCTCTCCCGTCCACTCCCTGACCTTGGTGAGGCGCAGCCCGATCTCCTCCACGGTTCCGGTCACCCCGGCCACGGTGACGTAATCGCCAACAGCATACTGGTCCTCGAAGAGGATAAAAAATCCGGTGATCACGTCACGGACCAGATTCTGCGCCCCAAAGCCAACGGCCAGGCCCACGATTCCCGCTCCCGCCAGGAGGGAGGCGGTGGGCACGCCGAATTCGTCGAGAAGCATCAATCCCCCCACGAAATAGAGGGTGTAGCGCAGCACGCTCCGGGCAAGCCCGCGCAGGGTATGAATGCGGCGTTCGTCCCAGGCACCCGGGATCCGCTCCGGCCGCAGGATCCCCTCAATCAGGCGCCTGCCGAGCCGCCCTGCCAGCATCAGGCCCCCGATGATGACCGCAACCCGGAGGAGCGCCGCCAGAAATCCCCTGAACTCCACCCAGGAAAAAGAGCCCAGGAGTCCGTCCCAGAGATCCTTGAAGCTTAACATCCCCTGTTCCATCCACTGGCTCCTTTGAGGTTTTTTCCAGGCCCCTTGATTCTGCCGGAACCTTTCCCGGCCCTAGAGGTAAATGACGCGGGGAATTTTCTGCAGGTACTCGAGAATGGTGTACATGTTGGTGACCTCCCCCACGCCCAGCCGGTCCCGAAGCCTGTAATAATCCAGGCAGGTGCCGCAGGAAAGGACCTCGGCGCCGTCCTGCTCCAGCTCGTACAGGTAGTCCAGCACCGGAGAACCGGTGCAGGTCAGGTGGACGCCGCTGTTCAGGAAGATCAGAACCTTCCCCAGGCCTCCCTGTTCCGTGAGGGTATAGAAGAAGTTCTTCATCAGGAGCTTGCCCAGCTCCTCGCTCCCCCGGCCCAGGGACTCGGAGGTCACCAGGATCAGGAGGCTTTCCCGCGGGTCCAGCTCCGGAGCGAGGTCCTCCGGTTTTGTGATGTGGATGTAGTAGTCGGAGCCCTCCCGCTCTACCTCTACTTCGCAGGCGAGGGCGCGGGCCATCTTGACAATGTTGTCCCGCGCCACTTCGCTGTCAACAACCGCCGTGACCCTCTGGCCTCCTTTTTCCAGCACCCTGCGTGTTAAAATTACCGGCTGCGGGCAGCTCAGGCCCCGCGCGTCCACGAACTCAGCCTTTTTTTCCATTTTTTATTCACTTCCCCCTCACCAGAATCTTTCCCGTCCCCTCTCCGGCGACACGCCCGATCACCCGGGGGCGCAGCACCCCCTCCCGGCGCAGGGCGGCGATCAGCTCGTCCTTTTTCGGCTCAGGAACGGCAATCAGCAGCCCCCCGGAGGTCTGCGGGTCGTAGAGGAGGTCGAGTTCTGCAGGCGCAACCTCTCCGGCAAGCTCCACGAAGGGGGCAAAGTGCTCCCTGTTCCGGTAGGCTCCGCCAGGGACAATCCCTTCCCCGGCCAGCTCCCGCGCCCGGGGCAGAAGGGGCAGAGAGCCGACGTCGACCTCCACATCAACCCGGCTGCTCAAGGCCATCTCCCGGAGGTGCCCCAGCAGCCCAAAACCCGTGACATCGGTGCAGGCGCTCACCCCCACCTGCCGCATCGCCCGCGCCGCGGCGGCGTTCAGGGCGGCCATCACCTCGACCAGGGCCTTTTCCTCGCGGGCACCCAGCAGTTCTCCTTTAAGGGCGGTCACCAGGACCCCAATCCCGAGGGGCTTCGTGAGGACGAGACAATCCCCGGCCGCCGCTCCCTGCTTGGTGATGATCTCATCGGGGTGAACGGTTCCCGTCACGGCCAGCCCGTACTTCGGCTCCTGGTCCTCGACGGAGTGCCCCCCCAGCACCACCGCGCCCGCCTCGGCCACCTTTTCGCTCCCTCCCCGGAGGATCTCCCGCAGGGGCTCCGTCCCCAGGGCGCAGGCCGGGTAGGCCACGATATTCAGAGCGGTGAGGGGCGCCGCCCCCATCGCGTAAATATCGCTCAGGGCATTTGCCGCAGCGATCTGCCCGAAGAGGTACGGATCGTCCACAACAGGTGTGAAAAAGTCCACCGTCTGGACGAGGGCGAGGTCCGGACGGATCCGGAAGACGCCGGCATCATCAGGAGTTCCGCAGCCCACCAGCAGATCCGGGTGTTCAAACACCGGAAGATCCTGTAAAATTTCCGCCAGGGCGCCCGGCCCCAGTTTTGCCGCTCAACCGGCAGCCCGCGTGAAGCCTGTCAACCTGATCTGCCTTCTCTCCTCCATCTCTTTCACCTCGCCTCACTCTTTAAATTAAATCCCGCTTTCAGATCTTTTAAAAAGAAACTCGAGGGCAGGGGCGGCTGCATTCCAGCCCTGCGTGAAATAGGGGACGAGCAGGGAGGTGCGCCAGGCGCTGACAAAGGCCTCTCCCCAGCCCCCTGCGGCCGGCAGGCCGGAGGCGAGGCTGAGCACGAGGGGGTTCAGCATCCCGATCACCACAACCAGCACCAGCAGCCTGTTCACAAGCCCCAGGCCCAGGCCCCCCAGGCGGTTGATCCCCCCCAGGAAAAAGAGGTGGGCGATCCTTGTGAGCAGGGCCGCAAGGAACCCCACCAGGTTGCTGAAAACCGCCCAGATCAGGAAAAAGGCGCCCAGCTTCACCAGGGTGCCGGCAAGCAGGTGCGCCAGGGCAACTCCCCCGACACCGGAGGCCAGACCGAGCCAGGGCTCCCAGAGAAAGTGGGGGAAAGCCGTCTGGGGCGGCCCGCTTCCCCCGGCAGGAACGCCCGCCGGGAACCCGCCCCCGGGAACGCCTGCGCAAAAAGGGATGAGAGCCCGGGCCAGGAGCCCTTCGAGGCCCAGCCGCTCACCCAGAAACTCTGCCAGGGGGAGGTACCACCTCCCGGCCAGCCAGATTCCTCCAAAAAAGCCCAGCAGGCCGCCGGCCGTGCCGATCAGGCCCCGGCGGCAGCCCCCCCAGGCGCCTGCCGCCAGAAGCAGCAAGATCACCGCATCCAAAAGATTCAAGGCAAATCCTCCTCCCTCCCGGCAACCTGCCAGTGCAGGCTCCACGCCTGGCTCTAGCTTAACCGAACTGCCGGGAGATGTCAATGCCGCCAGCCGGACCGCCGGCGGCACCCTGAAAACAGGCCGGTTAATACCTATAAACCAGGAAAAAATACCTTTAGTTTCTTTACACTTCAGCCCTTCTCCCGCAGTATATTGCGAAGAGGAGGAAATTGCATGACGACGAAAAGAGGATCAAGCCAGCTTGGAAGAAAGATCCGGAGATTGCGCCAGCAGCTGGGTTTGACCCAGGAAGAGCTGGGCGAACGCGCCCACATCCACTACTCCTACGTCGGGCAGGTAGAACGCGGAGACAAGATGCCCTCCCTCCGCACCTTAAAGAACCTGGCGGCAGCCCTGAACGTAGACCTGCACTACCTTCTAGAAGAGCCTGTTCCCTACCAAACGACAGAAAACCCCGCACCGGACGACCTGGCCGCCGTGAAAACCCTCCTGCAGGGCCGCAGCCCTGCCGAAATCCGGCTCTGCCTGGATCTCATCAGGCTGATCCTTCGGTTTCTGGACGGCAGGGACGCCGAAACCTGAACCCGCCCTCCCGTCCTCTCGCCTTTGCCTGAAACAGAATTCCCTCACCTGTGGCGCAGCTTAAAAAGTTCGGAAAGGGCGTTTGAGCCCCGGGAAATGATGATGCCCGAGAAGAAGTAGTCGATAAAGGGGTACTTTGTCCGGAGGCCCAGGCTGGAGAAAATGCCGACCTCGTAAGCGAAACAAAGGGTGATTCCCACCAGGATCGATACGAGATCGCTCCCCTTTTTGCTCACCAGGTGCCGGAAAACCGCCACCAGAAATTCCACCACAACCGACATAAAGACCAGGGTCTGGAGGGCCTCCATAGGCCTTTCCAAGGGCTTCTCCCCCTCGCGAAAAATTCGATCCCTAATCTTTATGCGGCTTTTCCTCCCTTCAAGACCGGACCCTGCCCGGCTTTGGGGCGCTCCAGCGGGGCGCCTCCGGGCCGCCCCTGGCTGCCTCAGGCGGATTGCAGGGGGACCCCGTAGCGCTCCCCGAGGGCGCGCAGCTCCTCAAGGACCTCCGCAGGGACGGGGATCCCCTCCCTCTTCCGCCTTTCCTCCCATTCCCACTCGATTTCCCCGGGCAGGTAGATCCGCCTCTCCCCGGCGGCGCGGGGCGCCTGCCTGACGTCCCCGACGAGGCGCTCCATCCCCTCGAAGAACTCCTCCAGCTCGAGGAAGGCGGAGATGTTGAGGGCTGCAAAAAAGTGCCCCACATTCTGGGGAGCCTCCAGGCGCCGCAGGTTGCCGACGTAGGGGCCGAAGGCCGCGCCGGCCAGGATCCCGGAAAGCACGTCAACCATCAGGGCGAGCCCGTAGCCTTTGTACCCCCCCATCGGAAGCAGCGCCCCCGACACGGCCGCAGCAGGGTCTGTGGTCGGCCTTCCCTCCCGGTCGGTCGCCCAGGTGGGGGGGATTTTTTCTCCTTTCTTCGCCGCCAGAACGATCTTGCCGATGGCCGCCACGCTGGTCGCCCCGTCGTAAATCACCGGCCTCTCCCGCCCGGCCGGAACCGCCACGCAGATCGGGTTTGTGCCGAAATAAGGGTCCCTCCCGCCCCAGGGGGGCATCGCCGCCGAGGCGTTGGTGAGAACGATTCCAATCATGTTTTCCGCGAGCGCCGGCTGGGCGTAAAAGGCCGCGATCCCGAAGTGGTTGGAGCGCCTTACCACCGCAACCCCGACCCCGGCGCGGCGGGCGCGCTTCACCGCCTCCTGCATCCCGGCCCGGCCCGCCACCGCCCCCCAGCCGTTGTGGGCATCCAGCACGCAGGCGGCGGGGGCCTCCCGCACAATTTCCAGCTTCGTCCGGGGCGCCACGAGCCCCGCCTCCAGGCGCGCCACGTAGAGGGGGAGGCGGACCACCCCGTGGGAGTCGATCCCCCGCAAATTCGCGGCTACCAGGTTCTCCGCAACCACCCTGCTCTCCTCCGCGTCCACCCCGGCGGCCTCCAGCACCCGGCGCGCAAAGGCTTCGAGGGTCCCGGCAGGAAAAACCTCTTGGGCCTTTTCTTGAGCCAATTCCTTCATCTCCTTCCCACCCCCGATTCTACCACAAAGCCGCCCCCCGCGCACCCTGCTACGCTAACAGCACGTCCGGGCTGCTGCCCTCCTGAAGCCTGAAGCCCGCTCTGCGGCTTCGTTTATCCGGCAAATTCGGCAGCACAGTGCTCATAATTCCGTTTGGCCGCCTTTTGCAAAAAACGCCCAATGGCCAGGGAACAGGTGGCAAGTGGTGCGTTATGCTTTGATCTGGTATGATAGCAGAAAGGGATAATTCTCCAGGGGAAACAAGAAGGGGAAAGGAGGTTTGCGATGGGTCTTATCCATATTGAAGGCAAGGCAGTAGGCCCCACCGGGATTACCCGGGAGGTGCGGTTCCTGGTGGATAGTGGAGCGACTTATTCTCTTCTTCCTCCAGATGTCTGGCAGGCCTTAGAGCTTAAACCGAAGCGTAAGGCGACCTTCGTCCTTGCTGATGGCACCAATATTGAAAGAAATATTTCTGAATGCTATATTATCTTGCCCCAAGGAGAAGGCCACAGCCCGGTTATCTTAGGGGAGGAGGGGGATGAACCCCTGCTGGGCGTGGTCACCCTGGAGAACTTGGGGCTTATCTTAAATCCCTTTACCCGTACCCTCCAACCGATGAAGATGGTCTTGATGCCGGCAAAGCTCTGCCGGTCCCACCTGTTCGAATGCGGAGTTCTGCAACAGCTACCGGACAAACCGGCAGGCCGCACCTAAGATCGCGGGAGGCGCCCCGGCACTCAGCAGTTCGCAAAAGGATTTGTGGCAACCAAATAAACCCATAATTTTGGAGCTTTCTCAGGCAGGAGTTAACTTATCCGAGTGCCGGGCGCGGCAGGCGGCGGCAAAGCGGGCCGCCGCCCGCGGGGAGGAGGCAAAGTGGAAGTGGAGGTAGGAGGCAAGGAGGCTCCCCCGGGCGTAGCCGTCGGGCCTCTCCTCCTGCTCCCCTTTGATGAAGGAAAAGGCCCAGGGGAAGGGCGCGGTGCGGGGCGCAAAAGAGGAGTAGTGGAACTCGTGCCCCCGCAGGGTTTCCCCGGCCTCACAGAGAACGCTGGGCGCGAGGGCGCGCGCCGTCACGTAGCCCATCCCGACGAGGCGCTTCTCCATCCGGCAGACGCCCGGCACGAGCCCCGCCAGGGCGTGGGAGCGGCCCTCCTGATCCACGAGCCTTTCGCAGAGGTACATGAACCCCCCGCACTCCGCGTAGATGGGAAGCCCCCGCCTGTGGGCAAGCCGCAGGCTCTCCAGCATTTTCCGGTTCGCGGCGAGCTGCTCTGCAAAGAGTTCGGGGAAACCGCCCCCGATGATGACACCCCCGATCCCGGGAGGGAGAGCGGAATCGTGCAGGGGGCTGAAGGGCACGAGTTCGACCCCGAACTCCGCGAGGGCATCAAGCCCATCCCGGTAGTAAAAGTTGAAGGCCTCGTCCCAGGCATAGGCGATCCGCACCGCACCCGGGCCGCCTTCCGCCGCGAACCGGACCGGGCCCTCCTCTTCGTCAGGAACCTGCTCCTCCCTCCCGGCCCCGGCCGGAAGGCCGCCGGCGGCGCGGGCAACCCGTAAGATCCCCTCCAGGTCAACCTGCCGGGCGACCACCTCCGCAAGCCTGGCAAGCGCGGCCTCCACCCCCCGCTGCTCCGGAACGGGGACAAGGCCGAGGTGACGCTCCGCGAAGCGGGGGAGGCTCCCCTCCTGGATCGCGCCCAGGACCGGGATCTCCCGCTCCTCAAAGCCTTCCCGCAGCATCTCCAGGTGCCGGGGGCCCTGGACGCGGTTGAGGATCACCCCGGCAAGGGGGAGTTCGGGGTCCAGGGCGCGGCAGCCCAGGAATTCCACGAGGGCGCTGCGCGCCTGGGCGCGCGCATCCACCACCAGGGCGACGGGGCAGCCCAGCAGCTTGGCGATTTCCGCGCTGCTCGCTCTTTCCCCCCTCCCCCGCAGCCCGTCGAAAAGGCCCATCACCCCCTCGATCACCGCCAGGTCCGCATCTGCCGTCGCCGCCCGGAAGAGCTTCCTCACCCGCCCCGGGGGGAGGAGCCAGGTGTCCAGGTTGCGCGCCCAGCGCCCGGTAGCGGCCGTGTGGTAGCTGGGGTCGATGAAATCGGGCCCCACCTTGAAGCCCTGAACGCGGCACCCCCGCCTGGCAAGGGCGCCCATGATCCCGGTTGCGACGCTGGTCTTGCCCGCTCCGCTCCGGACTGCGGCGATCATCACGCGGGGCCTGTCTTTCATTCCGGCTCACCCCGCATGCCCGGCCGGGGGAGACGCGGCCCCGGCAGCCCCAGCAGAGCGTAAATTTTTTCCAGATCCAGGTGGGCGCGGCACACTTCGGCCAGCCGGTCCAGCTCCCGCTCCAGGCGGGAGCCTTCTCTCTCCCGGGCCCGCTCGGGAAGCCCCCGGCGCCTGCGGAGCCAGCGGAGCAGGTGGGCGCGCAGAAGGTCGTTGTCGAAGATGCCGTGGAAGTAGGTCCCCCAGACCAGCCCCGAGGCCGCGACCGCCCCGTCAAACCCTGCTTCGCTGCTTCCCCGGCGCTCGAGCACCCGCAAAAGGGGGCGCGCCCCCTCCCCCAGCACCGTCCGCCCCATGTGGATCTCGTATCCCGTAACCCGGAGCCCGGCAAGCTCCGCAAAGAGGGGCCCGCCGCCGCAGATCTCCCCGCAGGCCTGGGCGAGGACCTTCTCCCTGCTGAAGGTTGTCACCGCATCCAGAAGCCCCAGTCCGGGGATTTCATCCCGGAAGGACTCGGTGTGCTCGGGGTCCCGCAGTTCCCGGCCCAGCATCTGGAAGCCCCCGCAGATCCCGCAGACCGGAACCCCCCGCCCTGCGGCTCTTCTCACCGCAGCGGCGTAACCCGTTTCGTACAGGTAGAGAAGGTCTTCGACCGTGTTCTTCGTCCCCGGAATGATCACCAGATCGGGTGTTCCCAGGGGCTCCCCATCCTTCACGTACCGGAGGCGGACCCCCGGTTCGAGGGCAAGACAGTCGAAGTCGGTAAAGTTGGAGATCCGGGGGAGGTAGAGCACCGCGATCTCGATCTCGCCCTCTCCTGCGGGGCCGGCCTCCTCCAGGCAGACGGAGTCCTCCGCGGGAAGGCGAAGCTCGCGCAGGTAAGGAAGGACGCCCAGCACCGGCTTCCCGGTCCTGGCTTCCAGAAACGCCAGGGCGGGCTCCAGCAGGGAGCGGTCCCCCCGGAATTTATTGATCACGATCCCCTGCACCTGCTCCACCTCTTCGCGGTCCAGGAGGGCGAGGGTTCCCACAACCGCGGCGAGGGCGCCTCCCCGGTCGATGTCCGCCACCAGGAGCACCGGCGCCCCCGCCAGCCGGGCGGCCCGCATGTTGGCCAGGTCGCGCTCCTTGAGATTCACCTCGGCCGGGCTCCCGGCTCCCTCCAGAACGATGATCTCGTACTCCGCGTGGAGCCGCTGCAGGGCCCCCTCGATCACTTTTAAAAGCTCCAGGTTCTTCCCCAGGTGGTAGTCCCGGGCGCTCATGTTCCCCACCGGCCTGCCCAGCACGATGACCTGGGAGGCGGCGTTTCCGGTGGGCTTAAGGAGAACGGGGTTCATCTCAACGGCAGGCTCAAGCCCCGCCGCCTGGGCCTGCAGGACCTGGGCGCGCCCCATCTCCCCTCCGTCTGCCGTGACAAAGGAATTCAGGGCCATGTTCTGGGCCTTGAAGGGGACGACCCGGTAGCCGTCCTGGCGAAAAATGCGGCAGAGGGCGGTGACAAGGATGCTCTTCCCGACATTTGACGCCGTTCCCTGCACCATGATCGCTCTTGCCATTTGCCCACACCAATCCTTCCTACAGCCCCGCCCGGCCCCGGGCGAGGGCGATTAAAGCGTTGACCATCGCCACTGCGATGGCGCTTCCCCCCTGGGGGCCGACCAGCGTGAGGTAGGGCACCTGCTGAGCCTGCAGGCGCGCCTTCACCTCGGCCGCCCCGACGAAGCCGACGGGAGTCCCGACGATCAAAGCCGGCCGGAAGCCCTGCTCAAGCTGCCGGATCACCTCGGCCAGCGCCGTCGGGGCGTTTCCCACTACCACGATGTTGTCCCTGAGGTGCTCCCGGAAGAGGCGCACTGCCGCGAGGGCGCGGGTCATCCCCCGCGCCTCCGCAAGGGCGCGCACCCGCGGGTGGTGGATCGGGCAGAAAACCCTTCCTCCCAGCTCCCGCAGCGCCGCCCTGCTGATTCCCATCTTCACCATCCGGACGTCGGTGAAGATCAGGGCGCCCCGGCGCAGGGCAGCGATCCCTGCCTGCACCGCACCGGGGTGAAACCGGAGCAGGTAGGCGGTATGGGGGTTTCCGGTGGCGTGGACCACCCTCCGCACCACCTCCCCCTCCGGGCCGGGGAACCTCCTTTGAAAAAACTCCTTCCCTAAAAGCTCCTCGATCAGTTCGCGGCTCCGGGCCGCAATCGCCCCGGGGTCGGTCAGGTCTTGCGCCCCCGCCGGCCCCCCGGCGCCGTCCCCGCCGGGCAAAAGGGAGCCTGCCGCCTGCACCCTCTCCACGATGATCTCCGCGAGGCGGGGATCGGGGCCCAGGCTGGGCGTCAGCACGAGCCGGGGCTCTTCCCCGTACCGCGCCGCCAGGCCGGCAACCGCCTCCGGCACATCCTTCTCAAGGTGCACGCCGGGAAAGAGAAAAACCGGGACGATAATGATTTCCTGAACCCCCTCGGAGGCAAGCCGGGCGACCCCCTCAGCCAGGGTGGGCCTGCCGAACTGAAAGAAAACCGGGAGGGTCGGAAGCCCCAGGCTCTCCTGAACAAGACCCCCCAGCGCCTCCAGCCCGGCGTTCGCCGCGGCGCGCCGGCTGCCGTGGCCGAGGAGCAGAACTCCTCTTTTCAACTTCAATTCCCCCTTTGATCGCGCCAAATCCGCAAGGTCGCGCTAAAGCACTCATTCCCCGCGCCTCAAACCGGCCGCCCAGCGGAGCACCTCCTCCGGGGAGGCGGCAGTTCTCCAGCTTTCCCCATTACCAGAGGCGGCAGGCGGGCGCTCTACCACAACCACCGGAATCTTCCGGGCGCGGGCGGCCGCAATTTTCTCCCCGGCCCCCCCGGCCGCGCCGCTCTCCTTGGTCACCAGGATCTCGGCCCGGTACTCCTCCAGCAGGGCCTCGTTGAATTTCTGCGTCCCGGGGCCCTGGAGGGCGATGATCTGATCCGGCCGCAGGCCGAGTTGCAGGCAGGCCTGGAGAGAACCGGGCACGGGAAGCACCCGCACCAGAAAGCGGCAGTGCTGCAGGGCGGGGTGGGTCAGGAAGAACGAAAGGGGCTTCACCCCTACGGCAAGAAAAACCCTCTCCCTTCCCGAGGCGGCAAGGCATTCTGCCGCCTCCTCCCAATCCCGCGCCCGGTGGACGAGAGGATCGGCCGCCGGGAGGGAAACAGAGGGCCGTTCCCAGCGCAGGTAGGAAATGCCCGAGGCGCAGGCGGCCTCCCGGGCGAGGCGGGTGACTTCCAGGGCAAAGGGGTGGGTGGCGTCGAGGATCCCCTCCACCCCCTCCGCCTCAATCAGTTCCCGCAGCCCGGCCGCGTCGAGCGGCCCCTGCCGGACGGAAAGCCCCGGCCTGCGGAGGAGTTCCCCTCCGTAAGGAGTGGCGGCGCTGGCAATCACCCTGTGACCGGCAGCCGCGAGGGCTACTGCCAGCTCCCTTCCCTCCCTCGTCCCCGCCAGCACAAGGATGGCACCGCCCCCGGCGGAGCGGCCGGAAAGCGGGTAGCCCCGGGGAGTGATCAGGTACCCGTCCTTCACGTAGCTCTGGCTGTTTCCCACCAGCACCAGGGACTGCATGTTGACCTCAACCGAGGGGAGGCGCGCCAGGTCGGTGAGCACTACCTGCTGCCCGGGCCGCCCCGCACCTGTAACAACCCCGACCGGCGTTTCCGGCTTCCGGTGCCTGAGCAGAACCTCCCTTGCTACCAGCAGCTGGTGCGCCCGCTTCCTGCTCCTGGGATTGTAAAAGACCACGACAAAATCCCCCCGCGCCGCGGCCTCAATCCTCCTCAAGATCGCCTCCCAGGGGGTCAGGAGGTCGCTCAGGCTGATCACCGCAAAGTCGTGCATCAGCGGCGCTCCCAGCAGCGCCGCCGCGGCTGAAGCGGCGGTGATCCCGGGCACCACCTGGAAGTCAACCTGATCCTGCCGCCCCGTGCTCAGGAGCACCTCCAGGACGAGGCCGGCCATCCCGTAAATCCCCGCGTCTCCGCTGCTCACCACCGCCACCTTCCGGCCGGCAAGGGCAAGCGCCACGGCGCGCCTGGCGCGGTCCACCTCCTCCCGCATCCCGCTCCCCACTTGCTCCTGCTCCGGAAGGAGAACCCCCTCCAGGAGGCGGAGGTAGGGACGGTACCCCACGACTACTTCCGCCTCCCGCAGGACCTCGCGGGCGCGGCGGCTCAAATCCGCCGCATCTCCCGGCCCGATGCCGACCACAGCAAGCCGGCCTCGGCGAGGGCAACGGTAACCCTCCCCAGCTTCAGCTTGGGCAAAACGAGCGTCCCCTCCGGGACTGCCGCCAGGGCTGCTGTTTCGCATACATTTCCCACCCCCATCTGCCTCCGCACAAACTCCACATCCCGGAGGCCGGGCACCCGGTCCAGGATGCCCTGCAGAATCTGTGAAGTGAAAAAGAAGAGGGGAACCCCCAGGCTCCGGGCCGCCTCCCGCAGCCCTCTTTCGTTCAGCTTTGCGCTGTGGGTAGCAAGCACCCCCAGACTCTCCCGGCGCCGCCCCGCCCGCCGGCAGGCCTCGGCCAGGGCGGCCTCGATCTCCCCGGCGGAAACCCCCCGCCGGCAGCCGATCCCCGCCGCGAGGCTGGGCGGGCAGAGGCAGCAGGCGGCCGCGGGAAGGGGGGAGACCTCCCTGCTCGTCACAAAAACGGGAACCTCCTCCGGGTTGCCCGGGCCGGGCCCCGGGCCTTCCCGGAGAGGCCGCACCCTGTCAAAAGGCGGCGCTTCCCCTTCTGCGGGGAGCTGCCACTCGGTGTAGAAAACGAGCCGCTTCCCCTCCAGCAGGGCGCGGTTGACCGCCTTCACCCCCTCCCGCGGGACGGGGAGAAACCCCCACTGCCGGGCCAGGAGGTCCACCGCAGTTTTTCCCTGCACATCGGTGGCGGTGGTGACCACCGGGACCGCCCCCAGCAGGGCGGCCACCCGCCGGGCAAGGCCGTTGGCTCCCCCCCAGTGCCCCCCGAGCAGGCTGACGGCAAACCTCCCTCCCTCATCCACCACCACAACCGCAGGGTCGCGCCACTTGTCTCTCAGCAGGGGGGCAAGCACCCGGACCACAATCCCCACGGCCATGACAAAGACAAGCCCCTCGTGCCGGCCCCATAAAGTGCGGACCAGGCTGCCGAGAGAGGAGGAGGGGTGGTAGACGCGGGCGCTTCCCCCGGCCTCGTTCCAGGCCGCCGCCAGCCTCCCCGCGAGGGCCTTCCCGGCCGGGGTCAGGGCGACAACGGCAAGATCCCCGACCTCTCCTGCTCCCTGCCGCAGAACCTCCCCCGCCATTTCCCTACCCCTTACCCCGGGCGCGGTAGCCGTGCTCGAAATTCGGGTCGTAGAGGAGGGAGCGCTCCCCCCGCGCCGCCAGGAAGTCCCCGACGAAGACCAGCGCCGTCCTGGAAATTCCTGCCTGGCGCGCCTTTGCCTCCAGGTCCCCCAGAGTCGCCCGAACGACGCGGGCGTCGGGCCAGGATGCCCGCGCCACGACGGCGGCCGGCGTTTCGGGGGGGAAGTGCGCCCTCAGGCCCTCCACCGCCTGGGGAAGCAGGTGCGCGCTCAAAAAAAGGCAGGTGGTGGCCCGGTGGCGGGACAGCTCCCGGAGCGACTCGGAAGGGGGGACGGGGGTCCTCCCTCCCTGGCGGGTCAGGATCACCGTCTGGGTCCCCCCGGGGACCGTCAGTTCCCGCTCTAAAAGGGCTGCCGCCGCCAGGAAAGAGCTCACGCCGGGCACGATCTCGAAAGAAATCCCCCGCGCCGCAAGGGCATCGAGCTGCTCCTGCAGGGCGCCGTAAAGAGCCGGGTCCCCCGAGTGGAGGCGCACCACCCTCTTTCCCGCAGCAGCCGCTTCTGCCATCAACCCGACGATCTTCTCAAGGGTCAGGCCCGCCGTATCGTAACAGGGAACCCCTGCCCGCACATGCTGGAGCAGCGCCGGGTTCACCAGGGAGCCTGCGTAAAGAACCAGATCCGCCTCCTGGAGGAGGCGCAGGCCCCTCACCGTGATCAGTTCGGGGTCCCCGGGCCCCGCTCCTACAAAATAGACAATCCCCTTTCGTCCCTGCTCGGCCACAATGCATCCTCCTCGCCAACAGTCCGGCGCTCAGCCTGTTTCCAGGCAGGCCACTCCCTTCGCTGAGAAGCCCACACTGCCGGGCACCGGAGCTCAGAAATCGGTTTTCGAACAACCCCGCACCAGGATCAGGGAAAAGTAGTCCTCCGGAAGCTCCCCGGCCACAGCCAGGTTCTCCTCCAGGACCTGCCCGGGCATCCCCGCACGGCAGACATAGGCGGCCTCCTCCAGGCGGCCCGCCTCTGCCAGGAGATCCCGCAACTCCTCCAGCACCGGCCCCGCCTTGAGGATGACGACATTCTCGAAGGCAGCCAGCACCTGGCGGAGAAAGGCACGGCCCTTCGTGGCGGGGACCACCGCCAGGCCCTCCCGGCCGCAGGCCAGGGGGCGGTTCAGGAGGGCGGCCGCCGCGCTGAAGGAGGTGACCCCGGGAACCACCTCCACCTCCAGTTCGGGCCTCATTGCCCGGAGGGCTTCGCCCAGGTAAAAACAGGTGCTGTAGAGGGTGCTGTCACCCAGCGTGACGAAGGCGGCATCCCGGCCCGCGTCGAGCACCGCCGCGACGGTTCGCGCCGCCTCCCGCCAGGCCGCCTCCAGTTTCCGGCGCTGCCTGGTCATCGGGAAGGTCACCTCCCGCAGTTCCTGGCCCGGGCGCAGCAAGGGGCTGATGACGTGCAGGGCCAGGCTCTGCTCCCCCTTATCTCCCCGGGGGACGAAAACCACCGCGACCTCCTGCAAGATCCGGGCCGCCTTGAGGGTCAGCAGCTCCGGGGCCCCGGGGCCCACCCCGATGCCGTAAAGCTTCCCCCTTTCAGGCATTACTTGAGCCTCCTTCCTGCCTCCGGGCGCGCAGGATGAAAACGGGGTTTTCCCCCTGCCAGATCTGCACCCTCCCCCGGGGGGCAACCCGCGCCAGGCTGACCAGCACCGCCTCCTGCTCCTGCCACCCGCCTTCATGCAGGACCTGCCAGGCGGTGCCGAAGGTGTCAGGGGTAACGGCCGTGATCACGAGCAGCCCCTGCCCGCGCAGCCACCCCCTTGCGGCAGCCAGGATCTCCCGGAGCCTCCCGCCGCTCCCCCCGACCAGGACAAGGTCCGCCGGGGGAAGGCCGGCGCACGCCGCGGGAGCCTCCCCGGGCACCAGCACGGCGTTGGAAATCTGAAATTTTTCCAGGTTGGCGCGCACCAGGGCGAGGGCGGCGGGGCTCTTTTCAACCGCAAAAATCTGCCCCGGAGCGATCAGGCGCGCCACCTCCACCGTCCAGGACCCGGTGCCTGCCCCGATCTCGTAGACGACCATTCCCTTCCGCAGCTGGGCTTTGCAAAGAGTGAGGGCGCGGACCTCCGCCTGGGACATCGCCGCCTCCCCCCGGACGAAAAGCTCGTCCGGCAGCCCCGGCGTCAGGATCCGGGGCCACTCCTGTTGCCCGGAACCCTGCGGCGCCTCTTCCCCGAGCAGGATCACGACGCTGTTCCCCCGGCCCGGAAGCTGCGCTCCCTCCTCAAGGCTCACTGCGGTCACCATCTCGCCCGGCAGCCCCAGATCGGTGAGCACCCAGACCTGCCGGAACCTCCTCCCCCGCTCCAGAAAATACCTGCAGACAAGCGCCGGGGTGAAGGAGGGGTCGGTGAGCACCGCCACCCTGGAAGAAGCGCAGGCCGCCGCCAGCCCCTCCGGGCCGCGGCCGTGCACGCTCACAAAGCAGAAGTCCTCCCAGCTCAGGCCGAGCCGGGCACAGGCCAGCTGCAGGGAGCTGATCCCGGGAATCACCCTCAGGCTGGCCTCCCCCAGGCGCGCCCGAAGGCGGGGAAGAAGGCTGAAAAACCCGGGGTCGCCGGAGAGAAGCACGGCCACCCGCCGCTCCCGCCGGGCTGCTTCGATGAAGGAAATCGCCTCATCCAGGCTGCGGCCGATGCGGTAGCACTCTTTTCCCAAACCGGAGAAAAGGCTGAGGGCGCGCCCGCCCCCCACCAGCACCTCCGCTGCCGCGACGGCGGCCTCGGCCGCAGGGGTGAGATACTCTCTGCTCCCGGGCCCGATTCCCACCACAGTTACCGGATAAGCCAGGACAACCAGCCTCCTCTGCCATCTCTTTCCGGCTTAATGCGCCGCCATTGCTTTTACCGCACCACTTCGCCCCGTTCTTGACGCGGGCAGGCGCCGGGCAGCCGCCAGCCCGCCCCGGCAAAGAGCGCGGCGGCGTTTTCGTCCCAGCCCAGCACCTCCCCCCGGCAGGAGAAAAGAACCGTTCCCACCTGCAGGGCGTTCCGGGTGTAGGCCATGGCGCGCCGGCTGGCGCGTGCTGCCAGGTCCCCCCAGACCCCCTCCAGGCCGGCCTCCGCCAGCAGGGCGGCCATCCCCTCAACCGTCGAGGAGTCCAGGAGGGCGCGCACCAGGTCCGCCCCCCCTCCCCTTGCAGCCGCAAGGGCAGCCACGACCTCTCCCCTCCCGTCGGCCGTCCGGTTGTGGGTGTGAAAGGCCCCGGCGGCAACCTTCGCCAGCTTCCCGGCATGACCCCATAAGACCACCTGCCGGAGGCCGTGCCGGGCGCACTCCTCCAGCATAAAGCCCAGAAAATTGCTCACCAGCACCACCGCCTCCGGTGGAACCCCAAACTTTTGGGCAAGGCTCTTTCCCCGGCGCCCCGGTGTGAGGAGGAGGGTCTCCACTCCTGCGGCGCGGGCGATCTGGATCTGGGGAACAAGGGCGAGCCTGAAGGCCTCCTCGGACATGGGCTCAACGATCCCCGTTGTCCCCAGAATGGAGATCCCGCCGACAATCCCCAGCTGGGGGTTGAGGGTCTGGCGCGCCAGCTTCTCCCCGTCCGGAACGCTGATCACGATTTCCGCGCCCTGCCCGGGGGGGAGCACTGCAGCCACGTTTTCCTTGATCATCTGAAGCGGCACCGGGTTGATGGCAGACCCGCCCGGCGGAACCGCAAGGCCCGGTCTGGTCACGGTGCCGACGCCCGGGCCGCCCCGGACCGTGATCCCCCCGGCCTGAAACCTGGCGGTGGCCTCGATCCGGGCGCCGTGGGTCACATCCGGGTCGTCCCCGGCATCTTTAACCACCCAGGCGGTCGCCCCGTCCGGGGTGCGCTCCAGGCCCCCCACCGGAAGGCGGGCGACCCGCCCGCCGGGCAGGGTGATGGCAACAACCTCCGGCTCTTCTCCCCGCAGGGCGAGGACTGCGGCGCGCGCCGCGGCAGCCGCGCAGGCGCCGGTGGTATACCCCCGGCGCAGGAGCTTCCCCCCCGCGCGCCGGTACCCGGTCAGCATCTGGCGCGCCTCGCCGATGGTCAGGGGGAGGCGCGGGAGGGCGACCCTGTCCTCGCGGGCCAGGATCTCAAAAAGGTGGGCAACCCGGGGGAGGCGGAGGCGCGCCGCCCGGACCAGGGCGGGATCCTGGAAGACGGCGGCCGGGCTCCCCCCGGCGAGAAGCTGCCCCTGCTCCAGGACAATTACCCGGTCCGCCCAGAGGGGGGTGAGATCCACGTCGTGGGTTGCCATCAGGATCGTCAGCCCCTGCCTCTGATTCAGGCCGTGCAGGAGGTGCATGATCTTGCTGGCTGCAGCGGGGTCGAGGCCTGCAGTCGGTTCGTCCAGCAGGAGCACCTCCGGGCCCAGGGCGAGGATGCCGGCAAGGGCCGCCCTCTTCTGCTCCCCGAAGCTGAGCTGGTGGGGTGCCGCCTGCCGGAGGTCCCAGATCTCCACCGCCTCCAGGGCCTGCCTCACCCGCTCCCTGATCGCCTCCTGCGGGAGGCCGAGGTTGGCCGGGCCCATCGCCACATCCTCGTAGACGGTGGGGGCAAAAAGCTGGTCGCGGGGGTCCTGAAAAACCAGGCCGATCCTCCGGAAGCGCACCGCCTCGGGGATTTTCAGGAGGGGCCGGCCCTCCAGGCAGACCCGGCCCCGGCTCGGGGCAAGCAGCCCCTGAAGCAGCATCAAAAGGGTTGTTTTTCCCGAGCCGTTGGCGCCCAGCAGGACCACAAGCTCCCCCCGGTAAAGCTCCAGGTTGATCCCCTGCAGGGCAGTCCGGCCGTTGGGGTAACGGTACCAGGCATCCTGCACCTCTAAAAAAGCACGATCCTGAACCTCCAAAATCCTTCACCTTGATTCCTCAGTTTTTTCAAAAAATCCTGCAAGGCCCGGGACCGGGGCTGGGCTGGCAGAATCCCAGGAGGATCAGGGCAAGGCCCAGGCAGGCCCCCAGCCCCAAAACCAGAAGGGTTGCCCCGGCCGCGCCCCTCCCTTCTCCCGGCGCTCCCGGCCAGAGCTCCCGGCACCCCCGGCTCTCCAGGGCGCGGGCCAGCGCCTCGCCCCGGTCGAGGGCGCGCGTGAGAACAATTCCCCCCAGCATCCCGATGCTGCGCAGCCCCCGGCGCCACCCGACGTAGTTTAACCTGAGGCGCTGGGCGCGGTAGACAAGGGGGATCTCCTCCGCCAGGAGGTGCACCGCCCGGTAGGCGGAAACTGCGATTTCCAGGCAGGGAGGCGGCACCCGGAACCACCGGGCTGCCGCCAGGAGATCCTTCACCTGGGTGGTCGTGTTCAGGAAAAGAAGCAGAGAAAAGCCTCCCAGGAGGCGCGCCGCCAGGAGAACCCCCCGTTCGATCCCCTCCCGGTAGCCGGTCAGCGCCGCCCCGCCCCAGCCCAGGTTAAAGAGGGGGGTTGTGCCGTACCAGAACACCTGGGTCACGAAGAGAAAGAAGGCCATCAAGAGAACCGGCAGCTGCCGCCGCAGAAGAAGAGGCAGGGGCACCTGAAAGGAGAGGAGCAGCAGCATGAAAAGGCAGCAGGCTGCCGGAGCACAAAAGTTTCTTGCGCTCACAACGATCCCCAGCAAAAGCACGACCAGGAAAAGCTTCGCCCTGGCGTCCACCTTTTCCCAAAAAAGGCTCTTCTGCTCATCTCCAAAAAACTCTTCCACCGCAAACCACTACTCCCTTCCCGGGGCCGACAGGCCCCCGCAGGAGCCCCCGTCCGCTCCCTCCCTGCCGAAAAGCTCCCGCCACTGGTAGCCCAGGTAAAACCCCGCCGTGAGCCCCGAAAGGGCGAAAAGGAAGAGGAGCAGGTCTCCCCGGTCGGTGTTGATGAGGGGAGGATGCTCCCCAACTCCCACCTCCCGGGCGTACTTTTCTGCAACCGCGCCGATCTGCTCGTCTGCACCCGGAAACTCGTGGCTGCTGTAAAAAACGGCTCCCAGCAGCAGCGCCGCGATTCCCGCCAGCAGGACCAGGGCAATCCGGTTTTTGCTCACGAGGGCTTCCCTCCTTCCGGAACCGGGGCCTGCAACGGCGCCAGGGCATAGCCGAGCCGGACCAGCAGATCCGACCGGCGGGCCGCCACGTAGCCGACCACCAGCCCCGTAAAGATCCCCTCCAGCAGGGCGAGGGGCAGCTGGGTGGGAAGGTAGGCCGCAAAGATAACCCCCCAGACCCGGGGCCAGGGTGTGGTGCCGTGAATGGCGAGGGCGAGCTGGAAAGAGCTTCCCACGTAAATGCTCAAATCCCCCAGGAAACCCGCGCAGCCGGCTGCCCAGGTCAGGTTAAGGCCGAGCCGCCGCAGCCCCCGGAAAACCAGGTAGCCCACCAGCCCCCCGAAGAGCCCCATCGTCAGGGTGTTCGCCCCCAGGGTGGTGAGGCCGCCGTGGGCAAGAAAAAGCGCCTGAAAAAGCAGGGCGATGAAGGCCATCACCGTCGCGAGCCAGGGGCCGGCCAGAATCGCGGCAAGGGGGGTTCCCCCCGGGTGCGAGCAGGTGCCGGTGATCGGGACGGGAACCGGCAGGAGGGAAATAATAAAAACCGCTGCCGTAAGCGCCCCCACCATCTGCCTGACGGAGGGCTCCCGCGCCGCGAGGCGCACGTAATCCCAAATCCCCCTGGCCAGAAAAGGCACGGCAACCCCTGAATAGGCAGCCGCCCAGCCGAGGGGCAGCATTCCTTCGGCAATGTGCATTTTTAAAGCCTCCTTTGTAGTGATCCAGCACTTGTTCAACCCGGCATCTGATTCAGCGCAGAAATTGAAAGCCCCAGCCCTACGGACTGAGGCAGATCGACAGCGCCATCCATCCCACCTCCCTATCGCGCGTAGGGTTTCGGTGTGAGGAAACAGGCAGGTCTCCTGGCTCGGGTTCCTCGCCCTCTCTACCCCTTCCCACCCCGCACTCAGCGGTGCTCGAGACATAAAACAGTTTTGCTGCAGCACGAATTTGGGCTGCGGCAAGAATCCGTCCTTCTGCCCAAGCTGCATTGAGTGTGAGGCAGTGGCTTTTGTAGAGAGGCTCCCCCTCACAGTGGCGGGACCGCGCCTTTCCCCCCGCACTCAACGCAGCGCACCAGGACCTGCATCGACTTCCAGGTGCGTTGGGCTGCAAGCATATTAAAAGAGCTGCATTCTCATTGAGTGCAGGGGTCCGGACTTCCCTTTTCAGCCCGTGCAAAGGGCACCTGTTCCCTGTTTTTTTTGCTATATAATTTGCCGTATGAAATCTATTCGCCCTGCAGGGTCGATCTCCTGCTTCCAGACCAAAAAAATCATCATTTTCCGTGCAGGGCCCCGCCCGCCCGCCTGACCAGATGCCGGACGAGCAGGTAGCTGAAAATGTTCAAAGAGAGGATGACGAAGATGAGAACCGCTCCGGTCCCGAAAGCCACCGGGAAGCAGCCGGTTTCCATCGCCACAAGGTAGAGGTGCATGGAAAGCGTCCTTGCGGGATCGAAGATGGTATGGGGAAGCAGGAGCGAGCCGCCCAGGGTCAGGAGGAGAGGAGCGGTTTCCCCAACAATCCGGCCCACGCTCAGGAGAATCCCCGTCAGGATTCCCGGCAGGGCGCTGGGCAAAACAACCCAGACAACCGTCTGCCACCTGCTCACGCCGAGGGCAAGGCTCCCCTCCCGGTAGCTGTCGGGTACGGCTTGAATTGCCTCCTCGGCGGTGCGGACGATGGTCGGGAGAATCATGCAGAAGGCGGTGAGGGCGCCGGAGAGAATCGACCAGCCCCCGGTGTAGGGCTTGAGCAGAACGACGAAGAAGGCAAAGCCGAAGAGGCCGATGACGATCGAAGGAATCCCCGCAAGGGCATCGGTGGCGAAGCGAACTGCCTTCACGAAAGGCCCGGGGCGGGTGTATTCGGTGAGGAAAATGGCCGCCCCCACCCCCACCGGGGCTGCCAGGAGGATGGTGAGAAGCGTAAAGTAAAGGGTGCCGACCAGCGGGGAGAAGATCCCTCCCTCGCTCCCCATGCGCCGGGGGTTCTCCAGGAGGAAGGAGAGGCTGAGCCGGCCCGCGCCCTGAACCAGAATGTAGCCGAGAATCAGAATCAGAACGAGCACCGTCAGCATCGCCGCCGTCCAGACGGCGATCTTCGCCAGCCTCTCCTGGGCCCTCGCCCCGATCATGCCGTTCTCGCCCTCCTTCCCGTGAGCAGCAGGGCAAAGCTGTTCAGGAGCATGATCACGAGAAACAAGACAACCCCTGTGGCGAAGAGGGCCTGGGCGTGGGAGCCCGAGGCGTACCCCATCTCAAGCCCGATGTTCCCGCTCAGGGTGCGCACCGGGGAAAAGATCGAGCGCGGCAGGGCCGGGGCGTTTCCGGCCACCATTAAAACGGCCATCGTTTCGCCGATCGCCCGCCCCATCCCCAGCATAACGCCTGCCGTGATCCCGGAGCGCGCCGCCGGGAGCAGGCAGTGCACAATGGTCTGCCAGTGGGTTGCACCAAGGGCAAAGGAGCCTTCGGCATACTCGCGGGGAACGGCGCGGAGGGCATCCTCCGAAATGTTTACAACCGTCGGGAGAATCATGATGGCAAGGACCAGGGAGGCTGCGACAATCCCGTACCCCATCTTCATCTCCGGGGCAAGCCAGGGGCCAAACCAGTTCACGGCAGCGCAGCGCACCAGGGGCACAATCACCGTCATTCCGAAAAGGCCGTAAACAACCGAGGGAATTCCTGCCAGAAGCTCAATCGCCCGGCGCGTCCAGAGGGCGGCGAGGGGAGGGGCAAACTCGGCCAGAAAAATCGCCGTCGCCAGGGCAAGAGGGACCCCCAGCAGGAGAGCGCCGAAGGTCACCGCAAGGGTGCCCACAACCATTGGGAGAATCCCGAATACTTCCTCTCTGGGGAGCCACCTCTGGCCGAAGAGAAAAGGAAAAAAACCTGTTTTCTGGAGCACCGGATACCCCTCAAGAAAGACAAAAACCCCTACCAGCACCACCACAACGATCGAAGTAAAGGCGCAGAGAAGGAGCAAGAAGGGGTAAACCTGTTCGCAAAAACGGCGCCTCATTTTCAACCTCCTGAATTTCCTCAACAGTCCCGGGCGTCCCTGCCTGAAGCAGAGCTTGCGGGGGAAAGCAGGAGGCTGCTTTCCCCCAGGCGGGGAAATGTATTTTTTACAAGCCCGCATCTTTAAGTGCTACCTGACCGGGATGAATTCCTGCCCCACAATTGCCTGGCCCTCGGGGCCGAGCACGAAATCGATAAACGCCCTGGTCAGACCGGCAGGCTCATCCTTCGTCAGGTAGAGGAAGGGACGGGAAATCTTGTAGGAGCCGTCGAGAACCGTCTCCTTGCCGGGCTTTACTCCATCAACGGCGAGGACCTTCACCGCTTCGTTGACGCTCCCCAGGGAAATGTACCCGATCCCGTTGGGATCTCCGGCAACCGCGGTCCGGACGGCCCCGGTCGACTGCTGAACGGCGGCCTTGCCGCTGATCTTCCTGTCTTTCATCACAATCTCTTCAAAGGCGCCACGCGTTCCCGACCCCTCTTCCCGGGTAAAAACGTTAATGGCCGCGTCCTTTCCTCCGACATCCTTCCAGTTGGTGATCTCCCCGGCGAAGATCTTCCGCACCTGATCCAGGGTCAGCTCTTTCACGGGATTCCCGGGGTGGACGACAACTGCAATTCCGTCCTTCGCAATCATGAATTCCTTAACAGTGCCCTTTTCCTCGGGTTTCAGCTCCCGGGAGGAGGAGCCGATGTCTGCGGTTCCCTCCTGGGCGGCCTTAATGCCTGCACCGGAACCGCCTCCGGCAACAATGACTCTGACACCCGGGTTCTTCTCCATAAAGGCGTTTGCCAGCTCTTCGGAGAGCGGCTGCACCGAAGTCGAACCCGCGATGCTGATGGAGCCGCTCAACCCTTGAGTCCGCTTCGCGCACCCCGCCGCGGCCCCAAGCACAAAGAAAACCGCGAGAGGCAGCGCCACCCACTTAACCTGCACCACAGATCTCATCCTGAAATCCTCCTTCAACCCTCTCTTTGAGTATACTGCATGCCCGCCTGAGAAGATGATACAGGCTGAATGTTAAAAGTTCGTTGTCCCCGTGTAAAGGTTTTAATAAAACTTTGTTAAGGTTTTGTAAAATTTGTAAAACCCCCTTTTCCCGCGGACGGGCCTGCTCGCTTTCAGCCAGGCGTCGAGGGAGCTTTTTCGGAAAGGCTTCTCGGGGGGTTTTTCAGCCAAACAGCGCCCTGCAGAGCCAGACTGCCGTCAGGAAACCGGCGAGATCGGCGAGGAGCCCCACGACCACGCTGTAGCGGGGGTGCTTCACCCCAACGGAGGCAAAGTAGAGGGCGAGCACGTAGAGGGTCGTTTCCGTGCAGCCGTACACGGCGGCTGCAGTCCGCCCCGCCAGGGAGTCAACCCCCTCCCGGGCGAAGATCTCCAGGGCCAGCCCCAGGGAGGCGGGGCCCGACAGCGGCCGGACGAGAAGCAGGGGGAAAACCGGAGGGGGAAGGGCAAGGATTTTGAGCACCGGCGCAAGGAGCCGCGTCAGCCAGAGCAGGGCGCCTCCCTCCCGGAAGACGTTTACCGCCACAAAAATCCCGACGATGTAAGGAAGGATCCGGACGCCCAGGGCAAACCCTTCGGCCGCCCCTTCTAAAAAGACCCGGTAGACTTTAACCCCCCGCAGGGAGGCAGCCAGCAGGACCCCGCCGATAAAAAGAAAGAGCATCCAGTAAGAGAGCGCCGTCAAAACGCCCATTCAAAAGCCTCCACGCCTCTTCGCCCACCGCCGGCAGCACCAGTCTCCGCACACCGCCACCAGGAGCGCCGCGCAGTTTGCCAGGAGGCTGGGAACGACGATATCGGCGGGGTTTTCCGCTCCGGCGGCAGCCCGGATCGCCACCATCGTAAAGGGGAGGGCGAGGGCCGAGGTGTTGATCACGAGGAAGGTGCACATCGCCTCGCTGGCGGTATCTTTCCTGGGGTTGAGCTCCTGAAGCTGCTGCATCGCCCGGAGCCCGAAGGGGGTCGCGGCGCTTCCCAGCCCTAAAAAGTTGGCCGTCATGTTGAGGAGAATCGACCCCAGGGCGGGGTGATTCCCCGGCACGCCCGGGAAGAGGAGGCGGATGAAGGGAGCGAGGAGGCGGCTGAAGCCCCGGATGATCCCGGCCCTCTCGGCGACCCGCGCGATCCCCAACCAGAAACAGAGGGCACCTGTAATCTCCCAGATCCTTTCCACCCCGGCGGCAGCCCCGTTCAGGGCCGCTTTCGTCACAAGCTCGGGGCGGCCCTGCAGCGCAGCCGCAACAATCCCGCTGCAGAGCAAAAATAAAAAAACGAGATTCACCGCTTCCCGGCCTCCTCCCCGGACCGCCCCGGCGCCGGAGTGTCAGCTTCTAGGGGTAAATCACCACCAGCGCCCCGTCGGGCACATTTTCGTACAGCCACCGTGCGTCCTGATCGCTCAACCTGATGCAGCCGTGGCTTGCGGGCAGCCCCAGCTTTGCGTGTTCTTCCTCTTTGACCAGCCACGCCTCATCCCGGGGAACGGAGTGGAATAAAAACTCCCGGTGGAAGCGCACCCACCAGAGGGCTCCTTCCTGAAAGCGGGAGGACCAGAAGGACTGGCCGCGGTCCTGGATCGCAAATATCCCCCGCGGCGTTTCCCGCCCAGGTCTTCCGCCCGATGCCAGCATCAGGCGAACCGGCATCCGGCCTTCGTATACGGTCACGGTGTGAATCTTCCCGAGCCTGACCGCGATCCACTTTCCCGTCACCCTCCGGGTTGCAAACCAGAAGCACTCCTCCCTTTCTCCGCCGCCTCGAGACTGGAGCCAGCAGCGGACCTGGTAGCCGGTGCCGGGCAGAAAATGCTCATGTGGAATAAAAACCGCGGCCTCTCCCTCCACAATCACCCTCCCCGGCAAGCCCTTTCCGGTGAGGGGGGCCACCTCGAAACGGGCTTTCTTGATGGGTGCATCGGCGCGCACCCGGATCTCTGTATAAAGAGGAACATCCTGCGCCCCGTCTGCAGGGGCGGTGGCGAGCACCTGCAGGCTCCGGGTCGCAACCCAAGCCGCCCCACCTCGCATCCAGATACCTGCGCCTCCGAAAAGGATCCCCAGGCCCAGAATCAACCCATAAAGGTTCATGCGCCGGCGGGACAGGAAAAAGAGCATCTTTTCACCTGTCTTTCTGAAAATTTCCCGCGCCGGAAGCCCTTTTTTATCATTTTATTGCTCCGCTTTTTGTTCTAGACCTGAACCGCTTTTTCAAAACTTTTGGGAGGAATTAACAGGTATAAGAGGCTGCCAGATCTTTGATACTAAGAGTGCAGCAAACTGACTACGGGAGGTGATAAAAGTGGACATCCGCCAGACCATCCAGCAGTGCATCTCCAAATGTGAAAGCAGCGCGAACGACCTGCGCGCGGTTGCCGGCCAGATCCAGAACCCGCAGGCAAAAAATACGGCCCAGCAGGCCGCAACCCAGATCGACAACTGCGTGAAGCAGTGCCGCTCTCTCCTGAATCAGGTTTAGCTCTCTCTGGCGGGAACATCCTCTCCTTCCCGCCTTTTGCTTTTCCCTTCCTTCCGGGCTTCCAGTCTTGCCGGTGGTCTCTGCCGATACCTCCCCCAATCCCGGATGTCGATTTTGCGGTCTTGCCGATGCCGCAAACTTCCTGGAGCTACAGGCGCGAGCTAGATTTACTGGATGAGCTGTGCCACATCGGACAAAGTGAAGATATTAACCTGATAAATCTGCAGCAGGTTCCGGTAACCCTGCAGATGCGGGTCCTGGAAACCGGGCGACCCCTCTACGTCAGGGACGAAATACGTTTAGCCGATTTCAAGGAGTGGGTCATTCGCCGCTATTGTGATTTTGAGCCTGACCTGAAGAATCTCTACCGGGATTTTGATGCCGGCCTCCGGGAGGAATTTCTATGAAGCTGCTGCCACCAGGATGCTGCAGGTCACCATCGAGGCTACCGGGTTTAGCCCCCTCAAGACCGATCCGCCACCCTTTTGTCCTCCTTAAGCCCGGCCAGCTGGAGGTCGAGAACGACCCGGTCCCCTTCCTGCAACCCCTTTTCGATCACGACCTCCCGGTCGTTTTCAAACCCTTTTTTGACGGGCTGGATCTTTGCCCTTCCGCGCCGCACCACCCAAACCGCCTCTCCGCCGCGATAGGGGAACAGGGCCGTCTTGGGCACAACCAGCCGGCCCTCCTGTTTCTCGAGCGTGAACCGGACATCGAGGGCGCAGCCGGGGCGCAGCCCGGGGGTCTTGGGGGTTTCCGGCTTCACCGTGACCTTGACGCGCTGCTCTTTCAATCCGAGCGGTGATATCTTTTCCACCGCTGCAGGAGCGATTCTTTCAACAACCCCACCGAAAACAAGATCCCCTCCGGCGCCCTCTTGAACCAGCTCCACCTTCATCCCTTCTTTCAGGCTTCCGGCATCTCCGGCGAGCACGAACACCTCAACCAGGTAGGAGTCCTTCTGAAAAATGGTCATCAGGGGGGAACCGGGGGGCACGACCATGCCTTCCCTGACCGCCAGGTCTGCAACAACCCCGGCGGCAGGCGCGGTGATCCTGGATTCCTCTATTTTGTGTTTCACCGCCTCAATCTGCGCCTGGAGGGATTCCTTCATTCCCGCATAGTACCGGCCTGTCCCGCTGCCGGGCTTGTGGGATTCGACCAGCAGGGAAAGGGCTTCCTCCTGCTGCTCCAGGGCGTTCTCCGCCGCTTTTACCGCTTTCAGCGCCTCTTCATATTCCTTTGTGCTGATTGCCCCGGATTTGTACAACGCCTCGATCCTGGCGAAACTGGTTCTGGCCGCCTCGAGATCGAGCCTTGCCTTTTCCACCAGGAGCTCCTGCTGCCTCAGCTGCGACCGGTAGGGCTCCTGATGCATCCTGGCCTCATCCCCTTTGACGCTTTCGAGTTGCGCCTGCAGCTGCGCCAGCTGGAAATGGAGATCCCGGGCATCGAAGACCGCGAGCACCTCCCCCTTCTCTACCACATCCCCCTCCTCCACGCGCAGGTCAACAATCCTGCCGCCATAAACGGAAAAAACGGGGTACTCCGCTGCAGGGACAACAAACCCTTCTTCCTGAAGCGTCCTGGCGATGGAGCGCTTCTCGACTCTCAACAGCTCTGCCTCCAGCGGCTTGAGGGCTTCGCCCAGGAAAACAACCGCAGCAAGGGCCACGGCGGCCGCCCCGAAAAGGATTTTCCGCCTGTATTTCACAAGATTAAATTTCACAAAACGCCTCCTCCCCTCCCGCTCTTATTCCCGAGACTTGAGAACCTCTACCAGGCTCAACCCGGCGACCTTTCTGGCCGCCGCCCGCTGGGCGATCCAGATCGAGGCGGCCGTTATGAAAAACGCCGCCACCACGGAGAGACCGGACATCTCGGCAGGAATGGTGTAGATGTCGGTGCTGAACGCCCGGGCCATCCCTGCCAGGAACAGCTTCGTCAGGGGTATCCCCGCGAGCATGGCAAAGATGCTGAGCACCCACTGCTCGAAGGTAATTACAGAGAGCGCCTCCCCTGGCGTCATCCCCAGGACCATCATGGAGGCCAGCTCGCGGCTCCGCTCCGACAGTGTGATGGTGGAAGAGTTGTAGATGACGGCGAAGCCGGTGATGACGGCCATCAACGCAAAGATAAGGATCGTGCCGGAATAGGAAGCCATCAGCTCCTTGATCTGGGCGAACATTTCCGCCCGGTTCACGAACCCGGCGATTGCGGGGCTGCTGTTGTACTTCCTCTGCAGCAGCGGAATGCGCTGCTCCTCCACCAGCAGCATCACCCCTGTTGCCAGGTTCTCCTGCCCCAACAGGCGGCCTGCGGCCCCGATCTCCATGTACGCATTGAGCCCCAGGTACTGGGGGATGACGCCCACCACCTCCACTTTTTTCTCCTCTTCCGGGCCCCTCATCATCGGGCTTTTTACGGTTAATTGAGTGCCGGGGCCGGCTCCGAGCAGGCGCGCCAGGCGCTCCGAAATCAGGACCCCGTTCCGGGGAGGCGCGACCCTGCGATCCCTTTTGTCCAGGATGTTGTAAAGCCTGCCGTCCTGCGGGAGACCCAGCAGCACCACATCCTTTTCGCGCCAGGCATTTTTCAGCGTAACGGGAAGCTCCGCCACCGGCTCCGCCCTTTTCACGCCGGGGAAACGGGCAAGCTCCCGCGTTGCCTTTTCCCGATCCAGGGGGTGGGCAAGGTCGACCTTGACGTTGTAGGCCTGGATTTTTTCGTACTGCACCAGCAGCATCTTCTCGCTTATATCCTTCAGCGCCCAGGTGAGCCCCCCGAGGGAGAAGGCGAACGTGATCCCCGCGAACACGAAGAGGCTGCGCCTTTTGTTGCGGCTGATGCTGCGGACCGCCATCTTGCCCTGCACGGTGAGCATGCTCCAGATGAGGGGGAACCTTTCGAGAAGCGCTTTCGCCGCCGCGGGGGGCGCCGGGGGCCGCATCGCCTCGGCAGGCCTCAGGGCAAGAACCCCCTTGCACCCCTGGTACCCCGCAAACCCGCTGAACGCCAGGGAAAGGAGGATGCTTAAGAGGAGATGCTCTGGAGAAAACCTGCTCTTGAGGCCTGGCATGTTGAAAAACACCTGGTACATGGTGGTTAAGGGGTACGACAGGGCAATCCCGGCGAGCCCTCCGGCCAGGCCCCCGGCCGCCCCGACGATCAGGGGATAGGACAGATAATGAAGCAGGACTTCCCGGTCTGTGTACCCGAGCGCCTTTAAAATCCCGATTTGTTCCCGCTGCTGCTCAACCATCCGCCTCAGCATGAGGTATAAAATCAGGGCTGCAACCGACAGGAACAGGAGGGGCAGCGTCCGGGCGGTCGACCTCAAGCTGTTCAGCTCCTGGGTAAGCATGAAGTGGCTGATCTGGTCCTTCCGGGGGTAGATTCTTTTCAGCCCGTAAGGCTTGAGTTCCGGCTCCAGCCTCTGCTCCAGGGCGAGGTAGTCCGCGCCCGGCCGCAGGGTAAAAACGAGGTCGTTGACCGTCTTTCCGGCCGCGAACAGCGCCCGCATTGTTTCGTAGGGAATGAAGGCAACCCCAAACCTGGCAGGGTCGGGGTAGAGGTCGGTGGAGCTGCGCAGGGCGTAGATGAATTCCGGGCTCCTGCCGAATCCCACGATGCGCAAATTCTTCTTTTTCCCCTCAACGATGACCTCAATTTCCTGGTTGAGCTCGAGGTGGTTTGCCTCGAAGAACTTGTTGTCCACCCAGATATTCATTTCGCCGCTTTCCAGGGGGATTCCCTGCATGAGCTCCATCCCGTTGATGGGGTCTTGAGCGGCCGGGTCCACCGAAATCAGGCGCAGGTGCACGCTCTCCTCCCTCCCCGGCAGCAGCACCCGCACTTCCCTGACCAGGCGGCCCTGAATGTCCTCGATCCCTTCAAGGTCTCTCAGTTTTTCCACTTCCGCGCAGGGCATGGCCTCCACTTCCGCAAAGCCGTCCGCAAATCTCCGGGCCCTGTAAAAATTCCTCTGCGAGACATCCAGATTGTCCATGACGATGGAAAAAGAGCTGAATACCACAAGCCCGATGAAGATCACGGCTGTGCACGCGAGGTAAGAAGCCCTGCCCTCTTTGAGGTCCCGGACCGCCTTCTTCCAGAGCATTACCAGGCCACCTCCTCCGGAGGCAGCGGATTCTCGTTGCACACGATCTCCCTGATCCTCCCGTCTCTGAGGCGAAGCACGCGGTCGGCCATCCCGGCAATGGCGGCGTTGTGGGTAATGATGAGGACGGTTTTCCCGTAAGACCTGCAGAAATCCCGCAGGAGCCTGAGGACCTGGATCCCCGTCTCGACGTCCAGCGCCCCCGTCGGTTCGTCACAGAGGAGGAGGTCGGGATTCTTGGCAAGCGCCCTGGCGATGGCGACCCGCTGCTGCTCGCCCCCCGAAAGCTGCGCGGGAAAGTGGTGCGCCCGGTCGGCCAGCCCGACCTTTTCCAGGACCTCGTCCACCGGGAGCGGGTGCTCAGAAATCTGGACGGAAAGGTCCACGTTCTCATAAGCGGTCAAGCTGGGAATGAGGTTGTAAAACTGGAAAACGAACCCCACCGCGCTCCGGCGGTACTGGGTCAGCCTTCTGGAATCTGCGGTGTGCAGCGGCTCGCCGCGGTAGTACAGCTCCCCCTCGCTCGGCGTATCCATTCCCCCGATAATGTGCAGCAGCGTGCTCTTGCCGGAGCCGCTCGGGCCCAGGATCACGATGAGCTCCCCTTCGTAAATTTCCAGATCGACGCCGTTGAGCGCCCTCACGGTGACTTCTCCCATCTGGTAGAACTTGAAGAGGTTTTTCCCTTTGATGATCGTTTCCGTGTGCCGGCGCACGTGATCCCCTTCTTTCATCCAGGGCTCGCCCGGGCTCTTTCCAGAGGTTATGATCCCCCGGCGCGGCCCGCCGCGTTTCGCGGGCAGTCCACCTTATCCACCTAAAGATCGAAAGGCGTCCCCGCTCCCCGTTTAAGCCGAAACCTGCTGCACCAGGAGGAGCAGCAGGTTTCTTGCAAAGCCTCGTTTCAGCCTTTTCCTGTTGCCCTAAAAGCAGCTGGCGGGAGCGTGTGGGAATCGAACCCACCGGAGACACTCGTCATGCCTCCCGCTGGATTTGAAGTCCAGGCGCACCACCAGGCACAATCCGCTCCCGACCGGTTTTTCGCTCCCATTTTAACACAAGTTCGCCCCGGCGTCCAGCCCAAATGCCAGAGAGGGTCTTCTGCCCGTCATTTCTAAAGCGCGGCCCGGCCTTTCCAGGCTACAGACTTAACCCTGATCCCCTGCTCCGCAAGAGCATCGATGATTCTTCCCGCCTCTTCATTCCGCAGCTGAACGGCCAGGGTCACCCGGCCCCGCCCGCTGTGGAAAACGGCGAGGTGGGAGATGTCTCCTCCCTCCTTCCAGACCACCCCGGCCACCTTCGCCAGCATCCCCGGCCTGTCTTCCAGCTCCAGGTCAAGCCTCGTCCCCGGCTCCCGGAGGCCCATCAGCTCGATAAAGGCATCGAAGATATTGCTCTCCGTAATGATCCCGACCAGCCTTCCCTCCTCGACAACGGGGATTGCTCCGATCTCGTTGTCCCGCATGATCAGGGCGGCCTCCTCAAGGTAGGCATCGGGCGAAATGGTGATCACCCTCTGCTTTTTGATCAGCGCCCCGATCTTCGTCCGGGCGAGCAGGTAGTTCAGCTCAAAGATGCTCAGAGAAGTCGCCGGAGAAGGAGAGACCTCGCTCAGGTCCCGGTCGGTGACGATGCCCACCAGCTTCCCCTTATCGAGCACGGGGAGACGCCTGATGCGGTGCTCCCGCATCAGGGCCAGAGCTTCGGCAATCGTGGTTTGGGGTGTAATCGTCACGGGATCCGGCGTCATTTTATCCCGCACCAGCACCATAACCGCCCCCTTATGAAATTTTTTCCAGAAGAACGCGCTCTCGCCGCTTCAGGCGCCCAGGTAGGCCTTTTTAACCTCCTCCCGCTCGGCAAGCTCGCCGGCGGGACCCTCCAGGACGATCCTTCCCGTTTCCAGCACATAGGCCCTGTGGGCAATCTGCAGGGCGAGCCGGGCGTTTTGTTCCACAAGAAGAACGGTTGTCCCCTCCCTGTTGATCTCCTGAATGATCGTAAAAATCTCCCTGACCAGCAGGGGGGCAAGCCCCATCGAGGGTTCGTCCAGGAGCAAAAGACGCGGCCGGGCCATTAAAGCGCGGCCGATGGCCAGCATCTGCTGCTCTCCTCCGCTCAGGGTCCCCGCCACCTGGCGCCTGCGCTCCTGCAGGCGGGGGAAGCGTGCCAGAACACGCTCCAGGTCGCTTTTAATCCCCTTTTTATCCTTTCTGGCAAAGGCGCCCATTTCCAGGTTTTCGAGCACCGTGAGGTTGGCAAACACCCGGCGGCCCTCCGGCACCTGGGCAATGCCCCGCCGGACGATCTCATGGGGCGGCACCCTGGTCAGGTCCTCGTTCTGGAAGAGGATCCTTCCCGAGGCCGCCCGGACAATCCCGGAGATCGCCCGGAGGGTGGTGCTTTTTCCGGCCCCGTTGGCCCCGATCAGGGTTACAACCTCCCCCTCACCCACAACAAGGTTGATCCCCTTAACCGCCCGGATGGCGCCGTAGGAAACGTGCACGTCTTCAAGGACAAGGAGCGGGGCTACTCCTCCCATTCCGCCACCCCCTCCTCTCCCAGGTATGCCTCAATGACGCGGGGGTTCTCCCGGATTTCCTCAGGGGTTCCCTCCGCGATGAGGGAGCCGTAGTCCAGCACCAGCACCCGCTCGCAGAGCCCCATCACCAGGGACATGTCGTGCTCGATCAGGATAATTGTCAGGTCAAACCGGTCCCGGATCCACCTGATCAAAGCCAGCAGCTCCCGGGTTTCCTGGGGGTTCATCCCCGCCGCGGGTTCGTCCAGCAGCAAAAGCCGGGGGTTGGTGGCAAGGGCGCGGGCGATCTCCAGCCTCCGCTGCTCCCCGTAGGGCAAACCGGCCGCCCGCTCCCCCGCCCGCTCCTTTAAACGAAAGACGTCCAGCAGGTCGAGGGCGGCCCTTTCGATTTCCGCCTCCCGCCGGTAAAAGGAGGGGAGCCGGAGGAGGGCGGGCAGGAGGCCGTAACGAATCACGCTGTGGTAGGCGATCTTTACATTGTCAAGCACCGTTAAGTTGGGGAACAGCCGGATGTTCTGAAACGTCCGGGCGATGCCGAGCCGCGTGATCTGGTGGGGGGGCCTCCCCCGCAGGCTTTTCCCTGCAAAAATCATCGTCCCCTCCGAGGGGGGGTAGAGCCCGGTCAGAAGGTTGAAGACCGTCGTCTTCCCGGCCCCGTTGGGCCCGATCAGCCCCACCAGTTCGCCGGCCTCAACGGTAAGACTGAAATTATAAAGGGCAACCAGGCCGCCGAAGCTCTTTCCCAGCTTATCCACCGTGAGCAGCGCCACGGGCCACCCCTCCCCTCCGCATCCAGCGTCCCAGCAGGTCCAGGGAAAGCTCCCGCTTCCCCGCCAAACCATGCGGGCGGTAAATAGCAACGAGAATCAGCATCAGGGCGTAGAGCACCATCCGGAACTCTGGAATCCTCTGGAGCAGCGTGGATAAAAGGGTGAGCAGCACCGCCCCCAGGCAGGAGCCGGTCAGGCTTCCCAGGCCGCCCACCATTACCATCACCAGCACGTCAAAAGAGAGGAGAAAGGAAAACTTGTCGGGCAGAATCACGTAAAAATAGTGGGCGTAGAGGACCCCGGCGAGCCCCGCTCCTGCGGCCCCCAGCACGAAGGCCAGCACTTTGTAGCAGGTGGTGTTGACCCCCATCATTTCCGCCGCCAGTTCGTTCTCCCTGACCGCCAGACACGCCCGGCCGTGGGTTGAGCTGATGAAGTTCCGGACGAGAACCAGGGTAAGGACGACGCTCCAGAAAAGCCAGGTCCAGTTAACGGTGCGGGGGATCCCCGAGATTCCGCGGGCGCCTCCCAGGTACTCGAAATTTTCCAGCAGCACCCGGATGATCTCCCCAAAGCCAAGGGTGGCAATGGCGAGGTAGTCCCCCCGCAGCCTCAGGGTGGGAAGGCCGATCAGGAATCCGGCGCAGGCCGCTGCGGCCATTCCTGCCGCAACCGCAAAGGCGAGGGGAAGCCCCAGCTTCATGGTAACCACAACCCCGGTATAGGCGCCCACCGCCATAAAACCGGCATGGCCCAGGGAAAGGTGCCCCGTAAAGCCGTTGATCAGGTTCAGGGTAACAGCAAGGATGATGTTGATCCCGATCAGGAAGAGATTGACCTGGTAATACTCGGATATCAATCCCCTGGCAATCCCCCACCCGACGCAGCCGTAAACCAGCAGGGCAATGACGGCGGGAGCGGCGAGCCGAACCCACTTCCTCTCCATCACGCTCACCTACGCTTTCTCCTGAAGGCCGGTTCCCAGCAGGCCCGTCGGCCGAACCAGCAGAATGAAGATCAAGATGCCAAAGGCAACGGCATCCCGGTACATCGATCCTCCGTAGCCGCTCACCAGGGCCTCGGTCATCCCCAAAAGGAGCCCTCCCAGCATTGCCCCGGGCACGCTCCCGATCCCGCCCAGGACTGCGGCCACAAAGGCTTTCAGGCCGGGCATCAGGCCCATCAAAGGGTACACGGCATTGAAGTAAACCCCCACCAGCATCCCTGCAGCCGCCGCCAGGGCCGAGCCCAGCGCAAAGGTCGCCCCAATCGTGGAATTCACATTTACCCCCATGAGCTGGGCCGCCTCGCGGTCAAAGGAAACCGCCCGCATCGCCTTTCCCGTCTGCGTCCGGTAGATGATATACTGGAGAACGAGCACGAGGACGAGGGTCGTCCCCAGGATCAGCAGGTCCTTGCTGGTGATGCGGAGCCCGCCCCAGCTGTAGATCCGGTCGGGCAGAAGGGGGGGATAGGACCGCGTCCGGGGAGTGAGGGCAGCCATCATCCCGTACTCGAGGAAAAGAGAGACCCCGATCGCGCTCGTCAGGGCAGCAAGCCTGCTGGCGTGGCGCAGGGGGCGGTAAGCCACGCGCTCAATGGCCACCCCCAGCAGGGCGCATGCCAGCATCGCCAGGAGCAGGCTGGGAACCAGACCGAAGCCGGCCAGGGCCGCGGCCAGGCCCACATATGCTCCGACCATCAGGACATCGCCGTGGGCGAAGTTGATGAGCTGGATAACCCCGTAAACCATCGTGTAGCCAACGGCAATCAAAGCGTAAATGCTCCCCAGGGACAGTCCGTTAACGAGCTGCTGCAGCAGTTCCTGCATGAAATCCGCCTCCGTTGTCTTTTCCGCGGGATGCACTGAAGGAAAAGGGGAAGGAGTTCGCCCCTTCCCCCCTCAATTTATTTCTTCTCGGGTATCAGCTTGGCGGCAAGCTGCTGCTTCCCGTCCACCATCTTGATGATGGCAACCTCTTTGACGGGGTTGTGCCTTTCATCAAAGGAGAGCTTCCCGGTGATGCCGGGAAAGTCCCTGATGGCTGCCAGCGCCTGCTGGATCTTGACCGGATCCGCGCTCTGCGCCTGCCTGATCGCCTCCACCATCAGGCGCCCGGCGTCGTAGCCCAGGGCTGCAAAGGAGTCAGGCTCCACCCCGTACTTCTCCTTGTAAGCCTTCACGAAGGCCTGGACCTTGGGATCGGGGTCCTGCGAGGAATAGTGGTTGGTGAAGTAGGTGCCGTTCAGGGCGGGCGCTCCGGCAAGGCTCACAAGCTCCGGGGAGTCCCAGCCGTCGGCCCCCAGGAACGGAACGGTAATCCCGAGCTCCCGCGCCTGCTTCACAATCAAACCGACCTGGTTGTAGTAGGCAGGGACATAGATGAAATCGGGCTTTTTCGCCGCGATCCGGGTCAGCTGGGGCTTGAAAACTGTATCGGCATCGGTAAAGCCTTCCTCGGCCACGATCGCGCCGCCGCGGGCCGTGAAGAACTCTTTAAAATTCTGGGCAAGCCCCTTGCTGTAGTCGTTCCCGGTGTCCATCATAATGGCGCCCTTCTTCAGCTTGAGGGTATCCCAGGCGTAGTCGGCCATCACAAGGGCCTGGTCCGGGTCGATGATGCAGATCCGGAAGATGAAGTCCCGCACCCTGTTCTTCTCTTCATCGAAAGTAACCTTGGGCGCCGTCGCCGAGGTGGTTAAAAGAGGGATCTTGTTGCCGGTCGCCACCGGCTCTGCTGCCATCACATCTCCGGTGGTGGCGGGGCCGATGAAGGCCACGACTCCCATCGAAGCAAGCTGGGTGGCAACATTCATGGACTCCGTGACATCTGATTTGTTGTCCCGGACGACAGGTTCAATCTGCTTCCCGAGCACGCCTCCCGCTTTGTTGATCTCTTCCAGGGCGAGCATTACCCCGTTTTTGCAGCTTGTTCCGTAAGTCGCCACATTCCCGGAGAGCTCGTAGTTGATCCCGATCTTGATCTTCTCCGCCGCCGGCCCGCTCGCAGGTTTGGCGCATCCTGCAACAAAAACACCGAAAAGAAAAACCACTGCGGTAACCAGGGCGGCAATCCTGGCTCTCCTCCCCAAAACCATCATTTCAGACAACCTCCCCATCAAAAATTAAATTCCGGATCTTTCGTCACCTGTTAACCCTGCACCCTTTTTCCGACCACCTCCCCCCCGCGTTGTTTTCCAACCTTTTATTCGGCAGGAAGGCAAAAATCCCTCTTATTTTTCGGCACCGAACAGCACCCTCTTATCCCCGACGCGGCGGGTCTTCTTTTCGCGGTCGAAGTGCTCCAGGAGCGGCAGGCAGTAGCGCCGCGAGGTCCCTAAAAGGTCGCGCGCCTCCGCCACGGTAATCTCGCGGTGGCAACGCAGGTGCTCCTCCAGGATCTCCCAGGCGCGCCTCACCGCCTCCCGCGCAAAGTAAAAATCTTCCCCAACCTTCACGAGGTGGCCCTGCTGGACGCAGTACTGGAGAAGATCTCCGTCCGCTCCCAGCTGCGCCCGGATTTCCTCCCCGGTAGGAGGGGAGAAGGGCTGGGAGCCGACCTTTTCCAGAACGGCCCTGACCCGCCTTTCCTGCTCCGGGGTCAGCCTGACCGCGAAGTCAGGCAGGGCAAGCGCCTGCCCTGCAAGGGTGAGCGCCCCGCCCTCCACCCAGCGCTCCAGCAGGGCCTGGTAAAGGCGGGGTGAAAGGGAGCTGAAAAGGCGGGAGCGGAGCTCTTCTTTTGGGAAGCCCGGGCGGAGGGGAAACTGCCTGTGGTACTCCCGGAGGGCCGCGGTCACCTCCTCCTGCCACCTCTCCATTTGAGAGCTGGAAACAACGAAGACCTCGTTCCCGAAGTCGAAGACCTGCGCCTCCCCGGCCTCCGCCAGGGCCGCGGCGATCTCCCGCGCCTCGGCCTCGCTCAGGCCCGCCCGGGCCGCCAGCTCCTTCGGGGTCAGCGCCCCCCTTCCCGCCCGCAGCTCCTCGGCAACACGGGCGGCAGGGCTTCCCGAAAGCTTGCGCTCAAGACGCGCCAACACCTCGGGCCGGAAGCGCCGGCAGCGGTTCCCCCCGACCTCGATTACCTCTCCCCCGCCGATGGTGGTCACGGGAGAGTAGGACCTGATCACGAAGCGGTCGTGGGCGGCGGCAACCACAGGCGCCTCCAGCTCCAGCTGCACGAGGGCGCTCTCCCCGGGCCGGAGCTCCTCCCGGTCCAGGAGCCTGACCCGCCCCAGGACCTCCCGGGTGGCCAGGTGAAAGTGGACGCGCTGCCAGTGCTGCAAGGGGCGCGCCGCGTGCTTGAGAAGGTGCAGGGAGGCCGCCAAGCGCCTGACGACGGGAAAGGAGCCCGGGGTTGCCAGCACATCCCCCCGCGCGATCTCGCCGGTTTCCACGCCCACGAGATTGACGGCAGTGCGCTGCCCGGCGCAGGCCTCCTCCACCCTGGCGCCGTGCACCTGGAGGGAGCGCACGCGCCCCTCGCGGCCCGAAGGCAAAACCTGCAGCACGTCCCCCGTGCGGATCCTCCCGCTGAACAGGGTCCCTGTAACCACCGTCCCGAAGCCGGTAACCGAAAATACACGGTCGATGGGGAGCCGGGCGGGGCCCGCGGCGGGCTTGGGCGTAGCTTCCTGGGCCATCCTGTCCAGGACCCGGACCAGCTCCTCCAGGCCTTCCCCCGTAACTACAGAAACAGGAACGATGGGGGCGTCTTCCAGGCGGGTGCCGCGCAGCAGCTCCCGCACCTCTTCCTCTACGAGCAGGAGCCAGTCATCTTCCACCAGATCGACCTTGGTGAGGACCACAACCCCCTTCTGGACCTGCAGGAGCTCTAAAATATCCAGGTGCTCCCGCGTCTGGGGCATCACCCCCTCGTCTGCTGCCACCACCAGGAGGACAAGATCGATTCCCCCTGCTCCTGCCAGCATGTTCTTCACAAACCGCTCGTGCCCCGGCACGTCAACGATGCCGGCGGTAATCCCGCTGGGAAGGAAAAGAGGGGCAAACCCCAGCTCGATGGAGATCCCCCGCTCCTTCTCCTCCTTCAGGCGGTCTGTATCCACCCCCGTCAGGGCCTTCACCAGCTGGGTTTTGCCGTGATCCACGTGGCCGGCCGTACCCACGATGATTGAGGCTTTCACCTTTCTCCCCTTCTTCCAGGCGAACTGGTAATCAGGTCTCCCCTGCAGCTCCGGGGCCGGCTGGCTCCTGCAGAGCGGCCAGGACCGCCTCCACAAGCAGCCCCTCCTCTTCTTCGGCCAGGGTGCGGGGATCCAGCAGCACCCCCGCCTCCTGGAGGCGGGCCAGAACCGGCGGGTCGCCGCGGCGGAGCCTGGCTGCCAGGGTTGTGGCGCTCACCGGTTTCGGGCGCAGGACCACCAGGGTTGTGGGCAGCTCCGTCAGGGGGAGGGCTCCCCCTCCCACCCGGGAGAAGCCGGGCCGGAGCTCCACCTCGCACGCCTCACCCAGGCGCGCCGTCAGCCTTTCCTTCAAAGAGGCCGCCCGCGCCGCGAGCCGGTCCGGGGAAATCAGGAGCCTCTGGAGCACGGGAAGAGTGCGCTCCGCCTCCCCCTTCAGGTATGCCTGCAGGGTGGCTTCGAGGGCCGCCAGGGTGAGCTTGTCAACGCGCAGGGCGCGCAGGAGGGGATTTTCCTTCATCTCCCGGAGCAGCCGGGCGCGCCCCACGATAATTCCCGCCTGGGGGCCGCCCAGCAGCTTGTCCCCGCTGAAGGTAACAACATCCACGCCGGCCGCCAGGCTTGCCTGAACGGGGGGCTCGGGCGCCACCCCGTACTGCTGGAGGTCAATCAGAACACCGCTCCCCAGGTCCTCCAGAACGGGGATCTGGTATTTCCGGCCGAGGTCCACCAGTTCGGCGCGCGTCACCTCGCGGGTGAACCCCAAAACCCTGTAATTGCTGGGGTGAACCTTGAGGAGGAGGGCGGTTTCCGGCCCGATTGCCTTCTCGTAATCCCGGGGGTAGGTCCTGTTGGTTGTCCCAACCTCCCTCAGGCGCGCCCCGCTCTGGGCCAGGACCTCGGGGATCCGGAAGGAGCCGCCGATTTCGATCAGTTCCCCCCGCGCCACAACGACCTCCCTCCCCCGCGCCAGGGTGTGGAGGGCAAGGAGGACGGCGGCGGCGTTGTTGTTCACAACAAGAGCGGCCTCCGCCCCGGTCAAGGCGGTCAAAAGCTTCTCCGCGTGGGTATAGCGCGAACCCCGGCGCCCCGTATCCAGGTCCAGCTCCAGGTTGCAGTAGCCCCGCGCAACCCGCATCACCGCGGCGAGAGCCGCCGCGCTCAGGGGCGCCCGGCCCAGGTTTGTGTGGAGGACGACGCCTGTGGCGTTGATCACCGGGCGCAAGCTTGGACGGAATTTCTCCCGCGCCCGCGCCCTCACGGCTTCCACCAGATCCGCGAAGCCGGGCGGGGCTTCCCCTTTTTCGAGAACGATCTGGCGCCAGGACGCCAGCACCTCCCGCGCCGCCCCGGCGAGAAGGCGAGGGGGGAGGTCCTTCCCGGAGCATGCCCTCACCAGTTCGTGGACAGGCGGGAGCCGGCGCAGCAGCCTTTCCTTTTCCACGGCAAATCCCCTTTCCAACCAGCCTGCCGCTAAAGGACAACCGGATTGAGTTGAGGCGGCCTGCGCAGGGGGCGGGCCACCTCCGTGCCTTCTGGGAGAAAGAGCCGCTTCTCCCCCTCAAACAGAAGCTGGACCCCCTCCACCCCCGGGAATTCTGTCAGGGTGAAGACAAGGGCGTTGACGAAGGCCAGCTCTGCCGTGCTTCCGCCTCCGTAGGCAAGCGCCTCGCTGCTGAGATCCACCGTGACGATCCCGTTTTCCTCTTCCACCCGGAGCACCCGCGTCCCCGGCGCAATGGGGGGCGTGAGGCCGGAGCCGGCCGGAGGCCCCGCCACCAGCCTCCTCACCACCCGGGCAAGGAAGGCGCTCCGGTCCGGCAGGAAATCCGGCAGAAACAGGGTGACGGGAATCAGGTGGAGCCCCCAGCTGTCTGCATAATAAATGGTTGCCGGGCGTCCCGCCTCCCGGGGTGCGAGGGGGTTCAACAGGGCGGGGCGGGTGAGGGGTCCGCCCAGGCGGTACCCTGCCAGCTCCGGGAGCCGGTTTCCGTTGACCAGAACTTTTACAGCTTTCACTTCCCGGAACTCGGTCAGGGTCAAAACCAGGGCCTCAAAGGCGCGGCGGGCCGCCTCCCGGCTCTTAATTTTCATTACTTCCCCTGTCAGGTCGAGGGTTGCCGCCCCCTTCTCCACCTTCAGGGAGAGCAGTTTGACGTCAGGCGGAAAGGGCGAGGCCAGAGACTCCTGCGGAGCTCCGGCAAGGAGCTTTTCCACCGCCACCCGCGGCGCCCCCCGGGTCGGGCCAATCTTCAAGGTAACCGGAACGAAATAGCGCTCATCGCGCGTCAGGTAATAAATGCTCACCTGCTCGACAGGGGAGGGGAGCAGATATTCCTGCTCCCGGAGGGAAGCCTGGCGCACCCTGCCCGGCGTTCCCGGCCGGCAGCCCGCAAGCCAGAGCCCTCCCAGGACGAAGCCCCAAAAAAGAAGAGGCCAGAGGAGCTTTTTTGCCGGAAAATTTCCCATCCCGAACACTCCAAACCGTGATCCCTCACCAGAATATTTTATTCAACCAACCCGGCAGAAAATCCTTTTTTCGTCATTATTCGAGCCTAACCCGAAGCTGCCCTTCACCGGGATCTGGAGAGCAAACGGAAAATCAGCGGGGCGAGGAGAACCAGCCCAAGGCCCCCGAAAAGGGGGTAAACAGTCCGGACAAGAAACGAGAAACGGCAGCGGGCGAAAAGCAGGCCTGCGGCAAGCACCACGAGCAGGGAGGCCCGGTAGGGCCGGCAGGGGACGAGGCGCGCCAGGCGCGTCGCCACCCCGTAAAAGTTGACGACAGCGGTGCTGAGCAGGGAGGCCCAGAGCACCAGAAAATAGGCGTACTTCAGGCCCGGGTGGACCATGGCGGCGACAAAGAGGAGGGGGACTTCCCTGAGGGCCAGTTCCCGGAAGGTGAGGAGGATGCGGAAGAGTATGAGGGCAAAAAGGGCGAGCCCGAACCCGCCCAGGGCGGCCCCAGCCAGGCGCAGCCTTCCCTTTCCCCGCCGGCCGAGGGGAACGAGGACCACCGTTGCCCCCAGCATGTTGAAGCCGACATAAAGAAACCCCGCCCCCATCCAGTGCGGAACAAGAGGGGCAATCCTCCCCTGTTCCGCCGGGCAGAACCCCGCCTTCAAAGTGAAGAGGTAGAGGGCTGCACAGATCAGGAATTTCAGGGGGACGAGAAAAAGATTGAAGGCGATCAGGGATTCCAGCCCTCCCCAGAGCACGGCCAGGACGGCCAGCCCCGTCAGCAGGCCCCCCGCCCCCGCAGGCGCCCCCAGATGCTCTGTAAAAAGGGCATTTCCTGCTGCAAGCATGATGGAACCGGCACTGAAGAGAAAAAGGGTGACCACGCCGTCAAAACAAAGGGCTCCGGCGCGCCCCAGCAGAAAGGCGAGATACTCAGGATAAGAGGCAAGCGCCCTGCGGGCGCTCAATTCCAGGATCCCCGCCGCCCAGCAGGCGAACAGAAGCCCCGCCAGCATAATCCCCTTCTGCCCTGCCGCTCCGTAACCCAGAAAAAACTGGCTCAACTCCTGCCCTGAGGCAAAGCCCGCTCCCACCACCGCTCCGATAAAGGTGGCTGCAATTTCCCAGACGACCCGCCTCTCTCCCCGCGCCACCCGCTCCCCCTCCTGTTCCTCCCCAAAAAAATATGCGGAGGGGGGAGCTTTTTTGCGCATAAAAATTTGCTTTTTCCCATATTACTTTAAAGGACGAGGTTTTGAGGAGGCAGAAAGATGTTTTCCAGAGAGACTATCAGAACTCTGCCCAATCTCCGGCCGCGCCAGGAGATCCGGGTAAACGTCCACGAGCGGGGCGCAGCCCAAAATCTGGCCGCCTTTCTGGAAAAGCTGCTCCGGGAGCTGAACCCGGCCCGCACCCGCCACCCGGTTGTGCTCGCCATCGGGACCGACCGCTCGACGGGGGACAGCCTGGGGCCCCTTGTAGGGACGAAGCTGACAGAACTGGCGCCCGGCCTCCTTCCCGTCTTCGGAACCCTTGAGGAGCCCGTCCACGCCGTCAACCTGAACGAAAAGCTGGCGCTCATCGAAAGAACGTTTACCCACCCCCTGATCATCGCCGTCGACGCCTGCCTCGGCCAGCTGCAGAACGTCGGAACGATCACCCTCGGCAAGGGCTCCTTGCAGCCCGGAACCGGAGTCCACAAGGAGCTCCCCCCGGTGGGAGAGATCTTCATCTCGGGGGTGGTCAACATCGGAGGTTTTCTCGAATACCTGGTCCTTCAGAACACCCGCCTTGGCCTCGTCATGAAGATGGCAGACTGCATCACCCGCGCCCTGATTCTTGGGAACGCGGCGAAAAGGTGAAAGATAAGCGCTGCCTGACGTCCTCCACGATCTCTTCGGCGCTCCGCCCCCCGGCATCGATCACCGGCGCCCCGGTTTGGAGATCCTGGCGCTGCAGCACATCGGTGTCCAGCCCGCTGATCACGACGGCCTGGGCGCGCCTGATCTCCTCGGGCCCCATTCCCGTGACCTCGAAACCGGCCTCTGCCAGGGCCTGCCGTACGTTGGTCAGCCCGTCCTCAACTGCAACCACAGGCATCAATTTTTCCTCCTCGCTCAACCGGAATGAATGACTTTCTTATTTTTTCTCGTGCCGGGCGCGATTATGCGCAAGGGCGGCAATTACCTCCTCATCTGTCGTCTGGCGGAAATCTTTGTAAAACTGGCCCACTGCGTAGAAAACCTCCGGGTTCAAAAGAAAAATGAGTTCATCCACTTCGGGCTTGAGGCGAACAACCGCCTCCCAGGGGGCGACGGGCACGGCCAGGACGAGCCGGGCCGGCTTCTGCCGGCGGAGGGAGCGCAGGGCTGCCTGGACGGTGAAACCGGTTGCAATCCCGTCATCAACCAAGATCGCCGTCCGCCCCTCCAGATCCAGAGGCTCCTGCTCCCCCCGGTAAAGCTTGAGGCGCCGCCTGATTTCCTCCAGCTCCCGGGAAATCTGCCTCTTCAACAGGCTCTCGTCAAGGCCCAGGTAGCGCATCATCGTCTCATCATAGAGCACCGTGCCATCAGGCGCGACGGCCCCCACAGCAAGCTCCTGGTTGAAGGGGGCCCCGATTTTGCGGGGAATAATCACATCCAGCGGAGCGTCCAGGGCCTCCGCCACCTCAGCCGCGACGATCACGCCCCCCCGGGGTATCCCCAGCACCAGCAGGTTCTCGCCCCTGAATTTGAGGAGCTTTTCGGCAAGCCTTCTCCCTGCGTCCTTGCGGTCGGAAAAAATCAATTTAACACCACCCCAAAGTCGGCCTTTGCACCCCGGTTTCCAGTTAAAGTATATTATTGCCCCGGGCGGCCCGCCCTATTTCTCCTCCTGCTCCGGCGCGGATTCTCAAGCGGACGGCTTTCGCCGGGCACCAGCACCTTGAGCGCCCGCTCGAAAAGGCGGAAAGAGGCAGGAGTTTCGCCGAGCAGCTCCCCGTCGCCCTGGATGTAAAGGCTGCGCGTCGGGCAGGAAACGGTCACCTCGCGGGCGCGGAAGAACTGCACGCAGGGGTGATTTTCGTGCTCCCCCCGGAAAGCAAGGGGAAGGGTTCGCAGCAGCTCGATCTTCCCCAACTCCCCGATGAGGCAGACTTCGAAAAATCCGTCATCAAGGGAGGCCTTCGGGGCAATTTTGATCCCCGCGCCGTAGTAGGGCCCGTTGGCCACGGCTACCAGCAGCCCCTTCGCCTGGAGCTCGACTCCATCCAGGGTGAGGTGGAGCGGAACCGGCTTGAAGCGGAGGAGGGCCCGGACAATCCCGGCGAGATAAGCCGGGGCGCCGCCCAGCCAGCGCAGCCCGTTGTTTACGGCGTGGGCAACCTCGGCGTCAAAGCCGATGCCGCAGATGTTTAAAAAGTAGCGGTTCCCCACCATCCCCAGATCCAGGAGGCGGTGCCGTCCGGAGCAGAGGGTCAGGGCGGCGGTCAAAGGATCCTCGCCGATCCCCAGGGCGCGGCAGAGATCGTTTCCGCTTCCGGTAGGGATCAGGGCGAGTGTGGCCCCCGAGGCCGCAAGCCCGTTCACGACTTCGTTAACCGTGCCGTCCCCGCCGACGGCGACAACCATCTTCGTTGCGCGCCGGACCGCCTCCCGCGCCAGCTCCGTTCCGTGCCCGGGGGCCTCGGTGAAAGCCACCCTGTAGCGCAACCCGGCGCGCCGCATGAGGCGGGCGATTTCGGGCCACAGGCGCGCCGTCCGGCCGCGTCCTGCCGCAGGATTGACCACACATAAAAAATCCTGCCGGACCATGCATCCCACGCCCCCGAATCACGTTCCCGAAGGAGGCTGGAGTTCTGGCTGCTTCAAAACCGGGCCTGCCTGGGAGGCCAGGGCATCCTCAACGGTTTCACAGGTTCCCTGAAAAACCGCCCCCTCCTCCACCGCCAGCCTGGCTGCCTGCAGCTCCCCGTAAAGCCTCCCGGTCGCTGTGAGCTCCAGCTTTCCCGCGGCTTCCACCCGGCCGCGCACCTCCCCGGCAATCAGAACATGGCGGGCCTTGAGCTCTGCCTCCACCTTTGCCCCTTCTCCCACGATAATGTCTCCGCTCGCCTTCAGGGTACCCTTAAACAGGCCGTCTACCCGGAGGGTGCCTTCGGCCTCAACAGTTCCCTCAAAAGAGGTGTTTTTTCCCAAAAGGGTATCCACCTTTTCATTTACGCTGAGGTTTTCCCTCCTGCGCCAGAACACAACCCCGGACCCCCTTCTTCTGCTTAATTCATTTTTCCCGCGCCCTGCCTTCCTCCGGCCTCCTGCAGACTATTTCCGGAGCAGGCGCAGGGGGTCGATCAGGGCCCCGTCCTTCTCCACCATAAAATGGAGATGGGGGCCCGTGCTCCGCCCCGAACTCCCGACCAGGGCAATTGCCTCCCCTTTTTTAACCCGCGCCCCGGTCTCCACCAGATACCTGCTCACATGGGAATAGGAAGTGCGGTACCCATACCCGTGGGAAATGACAACGGTCCTTCCGTAGCCAGGGCGGTAACCGGTGAAAACGACCACCCCATCCCCCGCCGCCGCAACAGGAGCGCCCCAGGGGGCGGCCAGATCTATGCCGTCGTGGAATTCAGAGCGCCTCCCCCCAAAGGGAGAGCGGCGCGGCCCGAAGGTCGAGGTAATCTCCCCCCGCACCGGCCAGTGGTCCGGGAGGGCGGCAAGGTATTTAAAGTGGGCGTCCAGATCCCGCTCCAGGCGCTCCAGGACGCGCAGAGCTTCCTCCGCCTCTTGGGCGGCCTCCGCGAAATCCTGCGCAATCTGGTCCGGAACGGGTTCGGGCGGCCCGAAAAGGGAGTCAAGAAGGGAAAGGTGCGCCGCGCGGCCGGCCCCGCCCCGGCCGGAGCCGCTCCGGGCCGGGAGGCTGCTTGCGCCCTGGAGGCCCATCTTCGCCCGCACCCTTTGCTCAAGCTCCTTCACCTCCTGGAGCCGGGCGCGCACCTGCACGGCCTCCTGCTGGAGGGAGGTCAGCTTTTCCCTCTGCACAACGTTAACCCTGCGCAGCCTGGCCAGTTCGGCGCGGTCGGCCTGCGCCCGGCAATACCAGAAGCAGGCAAAAACAAGGGATGCTGCCAGAAAGGACAGCACAAAGCCGCCCAGGACCACCAGCCAGAGAGGAATCCGGGCGCTTCTTACTTCTGCTCCCCGCGGCGGAACGATCAGCAGGGTAAAGGGGCGGGTAAAATCGAGCTTCCCGCGCAAAAACCGGTTTCCGGGCATGACTGCCCCTCCCCTATCCTACGGTGTCGAAGGTGGGACCGCGCCCAGCGCCCTCCGGATCGCCTCCCGCTCCTCCTGACTGAGGGGGTACGGAGAGGCGCCCCCAACGACAGGCTTTGCATAAAGGCGGCACTCCTCGCGGCCAACCAGGCAGCACAAAACCACTCCGTCCCCCGGCTGGTTGAGCAGCGCCAGCGCAAAGCTTAACTCATTTCCGGCCTCCGCAAAGGCATTGAACCGAACAAAACCCACCCTCTGGAGGGCAGAGGCGGCAACCCCCTCAAGGCGGCGGCAGACAGCCTCGATCTCTGCAAGGCGTTTCTCCGCAGCCTGATGCCTTTTCAATACCTCCCGCAGAAGCTCCTCCAGGTTGTCGCCCCGGACGCCCCGCATCAGGCGCCGGTACTGCCGCCCCGCCAGGAGGAGGTGCAGGCTTGCCCCGAGCAAAACCAGAGGCAGAATCCCAAGGAGGGCAAAAACAGCTGCCAGGAACCATTTCTCTTGAAACAGCCAGCTTCCGACCAGTGCCATAGGAGCAACCTCTTTGCTTGAAAAATTCTCGCAGCAGAACCTGGCGTGATCCCCAAGTTGAAACAAACCGTGGATTTATTTTTCAACAAAGCTTCCCATTTTCCTCTTTCGTCTCCAAAAATCTGCTCCATTTCCACCTCCAGCCGGACATCTTTCAAGGGCGCTGCCGGTCTTGCGGCGGAGCCGGCTTCTGAAAGATCAGGATGAACTCGTGGATCTTGTTGATGCGAAAAACGCGGGGGTAGCCCAGAGGGCGCAGGTTGTTGTACTCCCGCCGCCTGTCCCAGATCACAAGGTCGTCCAGCACAAAGCCGATCCTGTTCATCAGGAGGGCGAAATCCATGTGGAAGGGATAAAATTTTGCTCCCTTTCTCAGGTCCATGACCACAACAAGGCAGTAGGCCCCCGGCAGGAGGCACTCCAGGACCTGGCCGAACACCTCCCCCAGGGCCTCAAGAAATTCCCCATAGTCCGCGATCCTGCCCAAATCCCCGGGATGGCTGCCGTAGTTCCTGGGCGCCTTTCCGTCCGCCGAGCGGCGCTGCTCCAGAATATTCCAGTAAGGGGGGGAGGTGAGGCAGAGGCCGGCGCTGGCAGGCTCCAGATACTGCAGGAGGCGCCGGGCATCGGCCTGAATCAGCCTGGGGTAGGCAGACGCCGGCCCCGGGATTTCCGCCAGCCTCCGGCGTGCTATCGCCAAAAATTCGGGGGCAAGCTCAAATCCTACTGAGGGAATTCCGAAGCGGTAGGCGGAGCAGACCGTGCTCCCGCTCCCCAAAAAGGGGTCCAGCACATAGCCCCGGCCTTTTTGATAGAAGATCTGGATCAGGCGGTCCGTCAAGGCGAGGGGGAAGCTCGCGGGGTGGCCGAGCCGCCGCTCCTGAGGGGTTTTTGCCAGATCGTCCCAAATGCTGATGGAATAACGGAGCCACGTCCTGCCGTCCAGGCGGCCAAAGCCTTCTTGCGCACTTGCTGTGTGCCTTGCCCGAAGATTTTTGTCCCCTTTATTGTTCCCCTTATTTAACGACATAGAAACTCTCCTGGTTTGACAAAAGAATTGCATGGATATTTAAAGAGCAGCTGTGATCGGCCACCTCAGTTGGGCGGTGCCTCTGTTTCGAACCGGAAGCTTTTTAGATAATCTCTCATCTCCGGGATGCGGTTTTCCTGGAGAAGGGCCAAGAGGATCTGGATATGGTTGATGAAGTCGTGGCGCTGCGCCCGGATCGCATTAACGCGGTCCTCCATCTCAAGGGCTGCCTTTTCTTGGGCCTGAATGAATGCTTCCCGGCCAGCATATTGAAATGTTCTCCAAAGAGAATACAGGCTTACCGCTACAGCTAAAGCAACAAGGATGTAGGCAATGGCTACCGGACTTGCAGCATCCATCCGAAAATGCGGGTTTCCCATATCTTCCGCAACAACTATGTAAAGAAGCAATAACTGAACAAAGGGGATGGCCAGTAAGCCGGCTTTTAGTTTAAAATGACTGACTTCCCGAAAAATACACCAGCCCCTCCGGTACCCAATATAAATCAGCAGGACATAAACCGGAACAAAGGTCCAGGGATAAAGGAGTTGTAAGGTATGCGAGGTATAGAATTCCGCCGGCGAAATGTGAAAGGCATATAGAAAGACAATCCAGGCTATTAAGTCTGCCGGAAGTGTCACTACGATGTGAAAAACGATAAGAGCCGCAAAGGAACGGGCGGTACGGAATCCTAACCCCCACTTAAAACCGGCGAACAAAATCAACTCGTTTAAGACGGCGCGTAGCGCCTGAGGCAAATAGAAGGTAAAAGTCCAGAGGGCGGATTCCAGCATAACCAGCAAAAAAGTTATTCTTCTGTTCCCCCAAATATCGTACCCCACCAGCATCAGGGTAAAGGGCAACAAAACCGCAGTGCTCAATAACACAGTAAAGAACCTTACCAATACATCGATGAAACCTGGATCCGCCAAATCAAATACCACCTGCGCGCTTCTCGCATTTACGTGATTCTCTATTACTCAAGGCCAACTGTAACGGTGCATCTATGGTGCATCTATATAGAGATTGGCATCTGATCTGACTCCTCTTTGCAGGAGCAATCGCTTGAGCGCCGCAGCTTAGAACCAGATTAGGGACGGCCCTCTCCATTATTACTTGCCAAGTTTGTTCAGCAGGCTGCAGAACTCCTCAAACTTCTCCCGGCGCATTGTGACCTTCTCGGAGTAGCTGTAAAAACTAACCTCGTAGCTCCTGTCCGCGTATGGTGTTATTCGCTCGACCATCCGGGTGTTAATGATAAAGCTTTTGTGGCAGCGGAAAAATTCAGGTTCCGACAGGGATTTCTCCAGGTCGGCCAGGGAATGAGGTGTTTCGTACCGGCCCCGCGTGGTGTGAATGATGGACTTCTTGCCCTGCTTTTCAATGAAAAAGATGGTGCTTTTGTTTATCAGGATTGCCCCGTGACCCAGCTTAAGCAGCAGCCGTTCTTGACTGCCATCTCTTGTGACGGAGTTGTTGATTCCGCGGTGTGCAGCGGCGAAATGGCTGAACCGCTTCAGCTTTGCTAACGCTTTAGCCAGCCTGTCGCGGGTGACAGGTTTCATGATAAAGTCGGTGGCATCGAGATTAAAGGCCTCAACGGCATACCTGGGGTAGGCACTTATAAAAACTACGAACAGGTTTGGAAATTCCTGCTGCAAAGCATAAACCACCGACAGCCCATCCAGGCCGGGCATTTGTATATCTACGAACAGGGCATCAGGTTTCTTTTCCCTGGCGAGCGTCAGAAGCTCTTCACCATTTAAGGCAATTCCTACTACTTCTACTTCCTCAAACGAACTCAGGTAGCTTTTGACCAGATTGCAGACGGGTTCATCGTCATCGGCAACGACAACTCTGAAACAGGTGGTGGACATCCCGTTGTGCCCTCCAAACTTCCCGGAAACCCATTTTATGATTGGCCGCCTTAATGCTTTACAGGGATCATTACCGTGAATCTGGTTCCATTCGTCTCATCTGATGAGACCCTGACTACGCCTGACAATTCTTCAGTCAAAGTCTTAACTATGTGGAGCCCCAAACCGCTGTGCCCTTCTCCCTTTCGGGTATACCCCGCCTCAAAAATCAGTCCTAATTCTTCTTCGGGGATAACAGGCCCCCTGTTGCAGACCTCCAACTGCAGCAAGGGTCCGGTCCGGAAGAGCCTGGCAGAAACAGTTTTCTGGTACTCCTCCCCGGAAAGAACGGCGTCAAAAGCGTTGTCGATGAGGTTGCCCATGATCCTGGCCAGGGCAGGTGAATCCTGGCCCAGCCTGGCCAGGGAAACATCGATTTCGATATCCAGTCGGATTCCGCGAATATCAGCTTCGGCCAGCTTGCTTTTAAGAAGAGCGCCGATGATGGGGTTGTCGACCTGGATGATGTCGTTAAGACGGGTGACTTTATTGGAAACACATTCCAGGTAATCTCTCAGTTCGCTGATCTGCCCGCTATCCAATAAGTCTGAGATCCGCTCTACGTGTTCAAGGAAGTCCCTGTTTTGAAAGTCCATCGTCTGGACAATCTTCTGTTTGTGTTCCGCCATGGCCTCCTTGAGGGCCAGATCCGCTTCTCGACGAGAAACAGCTATCAGCCTCCGGCCCACCAATAAGCTCAGTACTATGCTTAGCGCAAGGCAGCCAAAAACGATCTTCTGCTTCAAGATGCTTTCGCTGACTGCAGGAGTGTTAGAAACAAAAACCAGGAACGCCGCCAACAGCAAGACAAACTGGATGGCTGCGAGCAGGAGAGGGGTGCTCTTTTGTAATGGTGCTAATTTCCTGACAATTTGCATACCGGAAGTATTCTGCACAGCCGAAAAAAATCCTTCTTGTTTCAAGAAAACCGGGTATTGACACCAAAATCCCGTAATTACGGGCGTCAAATATGGCTGTTAAGAACATCCGCTAACCTGAAGGTTAACGGCATTTTCTGCTGCCATCAGATAAATCATCAGATAAATATTTATGCTGTTGGGTGGCCCGATGGCTAACCATAACAAAAAACCTCCCACAACATACAATGTGGGAGGCACTTCAACATTTTCCATCGAATCAAATTGAAAGGAACATCCGTTGATTGTTAATTTTATTTGCGTTTAAACCGGTAGGACTTGCCAAAACCAGTAAGAACCATTTCGTCAGACTTTTCATCATAAAATGCAGTTACCTCTCCAAAGCCCATACTAATATGCAACAAACCATCCTTGAATGTCGCCGGGAACTTACCATCACCGCAATCCACTATAATCGCTTCCCCGTTCTTATAAATTTTCATCCATGCTGATGGGTCGTCCACTTGAACCCAATTACCCATGAACTTGCTGTTTCCTCCATCGCAACCCGTGATCATGGTCAACACTCCGAATAACACAACTAAAGTAAGTAACTTAACAACGTTTTTTTTCAAGCTAACCCCTCCTTAAACCGTAGTTGAAAACTGAACCAATCAGAACAGATTAACCTCCTAAACTCCAAAATTATCGACTGTCTTCTGCCTACTGAGATCGAAAAGCAATAATCAATACCAGGAATTTCGAACTCAGGATTTGGGTTATTTCTTATATTGAAGAGAGAGTGCCTTAGAGAGGAATTACCCCTTTCTCGTAGTCGTAATAGAACTTTCCTGTCATCATCGGTTTTTGCTCGTTGAGGAACTGTCCATTTTCGCAGATAACGTAATCCCATGACTCCCCCCATTCATATTCAGTTGCAGCTCCTATTGTAAGGCCTTGCAGTTTAATTGTTGCTGGTATCCCAACCTCTTCGCTGTCGCTTAATTTCACATTAAATCTTGGGTTCTTGGGTCCAGAATGTGAAGCCACTATAGATTTCGGTAAAGTCGCTTTGTAAACATTTCCATCAGATTCCACAATTAAAACCGTAGGTTTGGCCTCTACAATTGAAGTCGTAACCTCAAGATACGGATAACGTTTCCTATCCTTTTTTATAGAAAGCAGCATTTCAGTTTTATTAACAAAATGTAATAAACACTCTGGGCAAACCTTTATACCGAACTGATCAGGTTTGACTCTATTCTCGCGAAAATCGAGATTAGTAAACCCTAAGTACCCATTAATACTTATTTTCCAGCCTTGGTCAGTTAGGATGACGAGTTGATTTTTGGTTTCTTTCTTTAGCTCCCCATCCATATAGTACTCGCAGTAAACAGTATAGAGTTTTGACGTAATGTCGCAGGTCTTAGATTTAAAGTCCTGTGACTTCGTTATTTCGAACGAAATTAGTTCGTAACCATGGTCCTTATGTTCGGCCTGTAACCTCCCGACAAAGTCATTAGGTGATTCGCCAAAAACGACACTCACTGATTCGTCCCATACCAGCTCCGTTAGTTTTTGGTAGTCATAGTTTTTCAAGCATACGTAATACTGGCGAACAACCTCATCGCTGTTATAGAGTCTATTACTTGGCTGATCTTGAGAGTCTTGCAGTCTATTTAGCTCTGCCGAGTCGAGTGTACTTTTTGGCAAAAGGTTGCTTTGAGTTGAATTCGATGAACAACCGACAAGTGCAATAACCAATAATAACCAATATAGCAATATCTTTACCAATAGTTTCCTCATAATGACAACCTCCAGTCTTGTCAACCTGTGATTCTAAGGGTTAGTGTAGGAACATAGAAGACCCACCTTATAAGTGGCCTTTCACGATTCTGGACAAATTGGCTAAACGGCAGTAAGCGGGAGATTCCACTGTAGGAAACCGTGGAATCTCCCAAATTACAATCAGGAAACACTCCCGAATCCTCACTCTGGGTCTTGCGGACTCCTTACTCCGTTTTCAGTCCCATTCTTAAGGTAATCTTCCCTCGTTTATCCAAACAGGGATAGCCGTGTTTATATCTTGAACTTTCTTCTTTAGTGCTGCATACCTTTCTCATCAGCGAAAACAATACCGGGAACCTCACGAAGGCTTTTTAGGGTTTCGCGCAGAGCAACAAATCCTTTTCCTCCTGAGATAGCATTACTGAAGTATGATCCAGCTTTACAGCCAAGACTTAGAGCTTCAAGAATACCTGCTAAGCCACCAGAGGCACCAGCCGTAGCCGGGGTTACAGCAAGAGAAGCTACAACACCAAGGTCCAACGTATCCTTCGTCGTCTTAAAGATATCCTTAATGCCTCTAGTCCATATGACATCCTTCTTAGCAGCATAGTAGTCGTTCGCTTCCTTAATGGTCCAGCGATCCAGCGATTGTTCAGCGGAAACTCTGTCAATCAGTGCCTTATGCGAGGATGGATTGCTGTACTTGCCAACATATTGGTCAATTTCCTTAAGAACTGCCTCAAACGTTGGTCTTGCATTTGCATTAAAAACTGCTCGACCAATAATGCTATGCCCATCTGCGAGATAATTCTCTATTGCCTCTTCAGCCTGATTATATAGACCTGATGCAACTTTCTTTTCTATAAACAAGATAAACTTATCTACAGCCTTAGATACGCGCTCACCCTCAATAACCACGCCCCATCCATCTAACTTACCAACTATTTCCTTTAGGGTGTTCTCAAGCTCCCGCTCAACAGCATTGATCCTTTCTTGAGCGCTCTTAGGTAAAGCGGTATTCATCTTCTTTAGCATCTTAACGACCACTAGATCGAAGACCAGCGATTTAATCAGTTCTTCACTACTCTGTCCAACTTCTTCCGAAAAGCTCATCGCATTTTCGTACCACATGGTCTTAATCGAGCTGTATGCAGAGCTTGCTCTCATCAAGACATCAAATTCTTCTGGTGTGATGTTACTACCCTTAGACAAAAGCCTGTTGATAGAGGGATACTCGGTGCGAATGCCCCAACTCCTGAAGGTTTCTATATCCTTGGTTACCTTCTTAACCCAGCTTTCAACTCGGGATGGATCCAACTTCTGCCCTTGAGGCGTTGTGTTCATTGGCTGCGGAGATTGAACAACGGGTTTTGTGGGAATCAGTACGGATTGAGGCTTCGTTTGATCGATGACGACGTTATTCGGGCCGTAGATAGTCGCACGGAAATAATAGCTGCTTCCCCTTTGAAGACCCAGATCGCCTAAACGATAGGAATGTGAGAAATACGTATTGCCTTTTGCCGGAATCGGGTACTCTTTCCACGTTTTGTTGTCCGCACTTACTCCCATGCATACTTTGTAACTGGAGGGCAGTTTGTGGTTAGTCGGAACATTTACAACCAGGTAGTCCGAGGTTGCTGAGGCCTTAAATTGCTGGCCCCCTACGGGGATGCGCCACTTTGCTTCAGGCACTGTCAGAGTCTTCACATGTTTGGGATTCGGGTTGACCTTCGCATACCAGGGATCGTACCCATCAACCATGATGTTAAACCTGAGAGTCCTGGCCTGGCTCGAAGACCGCCTCAATTCTGTTGCCGGTATATACCTTTCAAAATGGTTATCCTTCACCTGATTCAAAGTGTAATAGCCGATCTCTTCATCCCCGTTGAATTCGAATATCCTTACGGCTATGATCGGGTACGTACCGTTCTTCTTTATGCCTTCATCAACCTCTAGCGACACATAGACTTCGTCTCGCTCATCAAGATACCTGGGGCCGTCGATCCATTTTGTCGGGGACTTAACGGTTATAGTACAGCTACCAAGCATCTCCGGCTGCTTGCCTTCAGCACTCGCCCAGAGATCGATTTTGTAATCTCCCGGCACGGCAAACCTGTCAAGGGCCGCGAACTGGTACTTCCTGAAGTCAAAAACGTTACCTTTGACATCCTGCCTGAAGGCATCATTGTCAATGCCGTTACCTTGAGGACCACTAATCTTCAGGTTGACTAAATACAACGGCGTATCGGAATAAAGCATTCCCTGGAAACAGTAAGTTTCTCCCGTGAACAACTCTATTCTCTTGTTTAACGGGAAACCAAAAACCTTGTAACCGTTCACGTTGTTATTAGGACCTAGGAGTTCGTTTTTAGGCCTGACATCAAGAATCATCTGTCCGATAGGCTCCGTAGGTTTGCCAAGATATTTTGTTGCAGCCCAGACCTCTACCAGGTAAATACCAGGTTTATCAGGCTTAAAAGTAAAGGTGTTTAAGGAATAGTTCTTGGTATTCAGGTTGTCACGAGATTGTACGCTGCTAGCATCGCCCGCTATTTGGGCGGTGACTTTTGTCAAAGTGGATGTAGAGGTTATTATCCCCTTTAAGGTATATTCTTCACCAACAGTGATCCTTCTGTACTGTTCAAAATCCTTTATCGTCGGCGGAAGCACACTCTTTACGTTAAGCACCATAGTGCCGAGCGGCGCTTCAGCCACATTGTTGGCAATTGACTTGGCATAGATGTCTATCGTATAGGCGCCGCTTAGCAATGACCCGGTATCAATTTCAAATTTGCTTAAGTCAAATGTCTTTTGGCTATCCTTTATTTCCTCCGTGAAGATTTTGGGAGCAAAGGTTCCGAGAGCGCCAGCATGATCCTTCGGTTTCATAATAGCTGTTACTTTTGTGAGATCGGATTGAGAAACAACTCTTCCCCGAATCCTATATGTTTCTCCCTTGAGTACATCCACACTGTTTGGGAGATTTTCTATCTGCGGAGCATCCCCAAGCTTGACTTCCAGCCACATGATAGCTAACGGAACTTCGGGGTTTTGGAAGCGCTCAGTTTTCGCCCATAGGCGTATTTCGTATCTTTTAGCTGCAGAGAATTCGGGTAGTTTTGTATCGATCTTAAGTCTGTTAAGGTTATAGGTCTTGATGCTGCCCTGAAGCTCTTCCGCTATCTCCTTAATTCCAGAAAGGGTGTTTGCTCCAATAACGACAGCGTTTACTCTTGTTATGGGACAATCCGCGGTCAGATACCCTTCGAGGCTGTAGGTGTCGCCTAATGTAATGGTGCGTGTCTGGTTGGCTGGAAAGCCTTTCAGGGCCGGTGGAGAAGGCGCCTTGACGGTTAAGGTCATGGATTTCAAAGGCTCTGTCGGCTGCCAGTCCGCGGTCGCGGCCCAAACGTTGATGATGTAAGTTCCCGGATAAGCCAGGATTCCCTGTGACGTATCCACAGTGACGCTGCTGAGGTCAAAAGTATCGGTGGAGATCTGCCTCGACCATAAATCACCGGACTGACCGCGGAGATTTATTGTCACTTTAGTCAGCTTGCTCTTACAGGTTATTCTACCCTTGAATGTGTATTTGTCGCCCGCAATTACCTGATCAGCAGCGGGGAAACCGGTTAGCACAGGCACCTCCGGCTTCGCTATGGTTACCCTGATCCCTTCATCATTCCAGTTTTCCGTTTTGCCGTCAGCGGAAATTGCCCCTACCGCTATCTTGTAGGAATGACCCTCTTCCAGCTTTGCCGAAGGAATTGTATAGCTGGTCTGCTTCCAGCCGTTTCCGATATCCACAATCTTCTCATCCGTGGTGATATCCCATACACCGATCCCATAGCTGGCTGCCCCTGGTACGCTGTCCCAGCGTACTGTAAGGCTATCCTTCTTAAGCGTTTCGCCGTTCCCCGGGTATTTGATCACAGGCTTCGCCAGAAGAACTTTGGGCTCACGAACGACCAGCGTCATCCGACCCAGTTCCCTCTCCGGATTTGGACAGCCCACTGAGCTAGCCCAGACGGTGAGCACGTACTCGCCCGGCTGCGAAAAGAGTCCGGACGATGTGTTGATCACGAAGCTGCTCATGCTAAACGTCTTGCTGTTCGGGTACTTGGAAGCGTAGTTGTCCTGGTAACCCCAAACTCCAATGGTTACCTTGGTGATGTTGGTACTGGAAGTGATGGTGCCCGGCAGGCTCACGCTCTGGCCCTGCTCGACCTCCAACCGTCCGGAAAACCCGCTTATTCTGGGCGGAGTAGTATCAACGGCAGGTACATCTCGAACGGTGATGTAAGTATCAGTGTTCCACTTTTCAACTCCGTTGCCGACGGCGCCCACACCTATCTTGTACCGGTGCCCTGCAGTAAGCAGTGATTCCCTCAACGTATAACTAGTCCGGCTGCCGACGTTCTCGTCGTTAACGATCTTCTGACCACTGGTCACGTCGAGGACGGCTACAACGTAGTGTGTGGCACCGGAGACGGCGCTCCACCTTATACTGATGTCGCCCTTTTCGTAGGTGCCCCCGTTTGTCGGGCTGATTATTACCGGTGGGGCTTGCGGCCCCGACGGCCGTGTTTCCCTCACAACCAGCGTCATCCGACCCAGTTCCCTCTCCGGATTTGGACAGCCCACTGAGCTAGCCCAGACGGTGAGCACGTACTCGCCCGGCTGCGAAAAGAGTCCGGACGATGTGTTGATCACGAAGCTGCTCATGCTAAACGTCTTGCTGTTCGGGTACTTGGAAGCGTAGTTGTCCTGGTAACCCCAAACTCCAATGGTTACCTTGGTGATGTTGGTACTGGAAGTGATGGTGCCCGGCAGGCTCACGCTCTGGCCCTGCTCGACCTCCAACCGTCCGGAAAACCCGCTTATTCTGGGCGGAGTAGTATCTTCACTGGCCTTTATACTGAACGTTGCCTCCGTCCACTTTTCCTCACGCTCATTCCGGGCACATACGGCGATCTTGTACTTGTGTCCGGGTTTAATGCGGTAGGAAGGTATGGTGTAGCTGGTGCTGGTGCCGATATCCTGGTCATTCACAAACTTATCTCCATCCGTAATGTCCATAACCGCGATCAGGTACTTCGTGGCACCGTCTACGCTACTCCACCTTACCGTTACGCTTCCCGGGTCCTCCAGGGTCTCACCATTGCGCGGGCTGTAAATCACCGGAGGCGTTAAGCTTTTTACCGCTATTTCTTTGATGCTGAACGTGGATTCGGTCCATTTTTCTTCAGCATCGTTTTTGGCGCAAAGTGCGATCTTATAGCTGTGGCCTGGCATGATTAGACCCGTTGAAATAGTATAGCTCGTTCTGTTCCCAACATCCTGGTCATCAAGGTACTTCATCCCGGAAGTTAAATCCTTAAAGGCAAGCAAATATGTTGTTGCGCCGCTAACACCGGTCCATCTAATCGTGACACTGCCCGGTTCTACATAAGCACCATTGGATGGATAAGTTATTATCGGAGCCGTAAGTGTCGGATTTTTCACCCGGAAAGTAAGATTCTCAACCCACTTCTGAGTCCCATCGGCCGCAATGGCCCCCACCGAGTAACGGTAGCTGTGACCTGCTTTAATCAATGATGACGAGATTGTGTAGCTTGTACCGGCAATCCCAAAATCAACATTGACAATCTTTACGCCAATCGTATCGTCAACCACTCCAATCCCGTAGCTGGAGGCGCCAGCCACAGGATTCCACCTGATGGTAACACTGCCCGGTTCTACATAAGCACCATTGGATGGGTAAGTAACACTCGGGCTCTCCGATATCGCTGCTTGCAAAGGCTCAACCGAAAAGCAAAAACCAGCAACGGCAAGGATACAAACAAGGGTTAGCAGAATTAAAGACGTTCTCCATGTCGACATAGGGCATAACCCCTCCCCCCACGATTATGCTTCCATAAGAATACTAAAGAAGTCTGGTCTCGGGGCCAAATCCCCCGTTGGTCAACTAACGTTAACATGTTAACACCAAGACTTACTTTGCTGGCCCCGCAACCATATGATTCTCCATAATGCAAAACGCCCTGCTGACTAGTCAGATTGAAATAGCAGGGATAAAAATAGCCATCTAGAGTACCCGTATTGGGATTGACTTGAAGATCATCTTGCCACGTATACCGACTACTTGGTGCCGGCAACCGCTAAGGGGTAGTCCTTGATCGGCGCCTATTCGGACCCTCCTTGCAAAATTACTCACTTACCTGTAAACCGGGTTTTTCGCCCGAGCATTTGTGATGTAGTGCTTCGTAAAAGCAGATCCCAAACGCAAGAGAACTCTCCGCCCCGGCCGCTTTCTGTACCTTACCATCCCTGAGTGTCAAAAAAATTTTAATAAAGGCTTCTGCACGTTAGCTTTGCACCACCACCTATACATAACACTGCCATAAAAAAAATACTACAAAAATCAGGCTCCCTCCATATCTCAGGCTTCTAATCACGGGGTTGCGGGGTCAATTCCCGCCTTAGTGGAATAATGTTCCGTATTGCTTCCGGGAACTCGAATAGTACGGCACCCTTGTACTCTATGCCTGGCAATCCTGCCCGGAATAGAAAACCTCCCGCTCATTGCAGCAGGAGGTTTTGCCAATTCGCATTACCTGCGAGGCGCCGGTAAAAACTGGCAGGCTATGCTTTTCCTTGACAGTGAAAGCGGACCCCAGGTAAACTGTTAGTGTTAAATGCTGGACGAACAGGAATTCTTGCCGGAGGCATCAAAATGGACCAGGAATATTTAACCGCGCTGCTGGAAAAGGTCCGGACGGGCCAGGTCTCTGTAGCGAGGCCCTCGACGAATTAAAAAACCTCCCCTACCGCGACCTGGGTTTTGCCAAAATCGATCACCACCGCGCTCTGCGGCGGGGTTTCCCGGAGGTTGTCTACTGCCAGGGGAAGACCCCCGCCCAGGCCGCAGCCGCCGTTCAGGAGCTGGCGGCACATCACCCGCGCATCCTCGCCACCCGGGTCAAACCGAAAACCGCCCGCCTGATTCAGGCCCAAATCCCTGAAGCGCGCTACTACCCCGAGGCGCGCCTGCTGGTCGTCTCCCGAACCGAACCCTCCCCCCGCTGGGGAAAAATCGGCGTGATCACGGCGGGCACCGCCGACCTCCCGGTTGCGGAGGAGGCCGCGCTTACCGCAGAGCTTCTCGAAAACGAGGTGGAGCGGGTCTACGACGTGGGCGCGGCAGGGCTTCACCGCCTCTTTCCCCGCCTTTCCGACCTTGCCGGGGCAAAAGTCCTGATCGTGATCGCAGGGATGGATGGGGTCTTGCCGAGCGTGGTTGCGGGGCTTGTGGACAGGCCGGTGATCGCCGTCCCCACCAGCACCGGCTACGGGGCAAATTTCAGGGGGCTTGCCCCGCTCCTGACCATGCTGAACAGCTGCGCCCCCGGCGTGGGGGTGGTCAACATCGACAACGGGTTTGGGGCGGCAGTGCTCGCCCATCTGATCACGCGAAGCAGGTGAGAAGGCCGATGAAGACCCTCTACCTCGACTGTTTTTCCGGAATCAGCGGAGACATGTGCCTCGCCGCCCTGCTGGACCTCGGCGTTCCCCTGGCAGCGGTGGAGGATGTCATTGCCCGGCTGGGGATCCCCGTCACCGTGGAAAAGAAAAGGGTGAGCAAAAGGGGAATCAGGGCAACCCGGGTCCTGGTCCGCACCTCCGCTCCTCAGCCTCCCACCCGGAGCCTGAGGGAACTGGAGGAGATTCTGAAGCAAAGCAGCCTCCCGCGCCCGCTCGCCGAGAGGGTTGAAGACCTCCTGCTCCGCCTGGCGCGCGCCGAGGCGGCGGTGCACGGGGAGGAGGCGCACGAGGTGCATTTTCACGAACTGGGCGGGCTCGACACCCTGGTGGACCTGGCCGGAACGCTGGCAGGGCTCGAGTGCCTGGGGGTGCAGAAGGTGATTGCCTCCCCTCTCCCCCTGGGTGTGGGAAAAATCCAGACCGCCCACGGCGCCCTCCCCCTCCCTGCTCCGGCAACCCTGAACCTGCTCCAGGGCATTCCCACCTACGGCGTTCCCCTGGAGGCGGAACTGGTAACCCCCACGGGCGCCGCCCTGGTCGCCGCGCTGGCGGAGGGCTTCGGCCCTCCCCCCTTCGCCCGCTGGGAAAAAATCGGCTACGGCGCCGGGGCAAGGGACCTCCCCCAGCCCAATGTGCTGCGCGCCTGGCTGGGTGAATGCCTGAATCTCCTCCGGGAAGCAGAAAACCGGGAAGGGGACGCGGCCCCCTCCCCTTTAACCTTTGACGAAGACGCCGTGGCCGTTGTGGAGACCCAGCTTGACGACCTGAACCCCGAGCTTCTCCCCTACCTGCGGGAGCGGCTGGAAGGGGAGGGGGCGCTGGACGTCACCTTCACCCCGGCGCTCATGAAAAAGGGGAGGCCCGGAAACCTGGTCACCGTGCTCGCCCCCCCGGACCGGCTCGAACCCCTCGCCCGGGTCCTGTTCCGGGAGAGCACCGCCCTGGGCGTGCGCTGGCGCCTGGCCTCAAGGATCAAGCTGTTCCGGACCACCCTCGAGGTGGCAACACCCTACGGGAGAATCCCGGTCAAGCTCGGCTTTGCCAGGCGCCCTGACGGAACTCCGGAATACCTGAACCTCGCCCCTGAATACGAAGCATGCGCCCGCCGGGCGCAGGAAACCGGGGCGAGCCTCAAAGAGGTTTACCAGGCAGCAGCCGGTGCGGCTCGGGAGGCCATTCAAGACCCTTCGTCAAAGCCATTCCTGCCGTAGCCGGTGCCAAACCTGTCAATATGCAGGTTCCCGCCGGTTGCCCGGTTCTCTCGCGCGAATTCTTCTATCAGGACAGTCACCCACTCGGGCCTGACACTCAGAACAGAAACCATAACCCTGGTGATCTCATCTGCCAGCTTTCTTTTGGTCTCAATATCTTTCCTTTTCGCCATTTTTACCGTCACAACCGGCACCTGCCGACCCACTCCCGCCTTCGTCTAAACTAAAAACCCGCCCCGTCGGCGGGCAAAAGCTCTTCCGGAAATGCAACGGACACTTTAAGAAAGGTCTTTTGCCAGCTCTTCCATTGCTCGAACTGCTGCCTCGATTTCTTCCTCTGTATTAAAATACGAAAGGCTGAACCTGACAACCCCCTGCCTGGTCGTGCCCAGCGTTCGGTGGGCGAGGGCCGCGCAGTGGAGCCCCGCCCGGACCGCGATCTGGTAGATGCGGTCAAGGAGGAAGGCGACCTCTCCGGAGTCGGCGCTGCCCAGATTTACGGCAAGGGTAGGCGCCTGGGGGCCCCCGGCGGGGCCGTAAATTTTAATCCCGGGCACCCCCGCCAGCCCCTCCCGGAGCCTCTCCAGCAGCTGCTCCTCCCGGCTCCGGATCTGCTCCAGCCCCTCCTGAAGCACAAAGGAGACTCCTGCTCCCAGCCCTGCAATCCCGATGGTGTTCACCGTCCCGCTCTCGTACATATCGGGCATGATTTCGGGCTGCTCCTCGGACTCGGAGTAGCTCCCCGTTCCCCCGTGCTTGAGCGGCGCCAGGGAAAGCCCCTCCCTGATGTAGAGCCCGCCGGTGCCGGGAGGGCCGTAGAGCCCCTTGTGGCCCGGAAAAGCCAGGAGATCGATGTTCAGCTCCTCCACATCAATAGGGAAAATCCCGGCGGTCTGGGCGGCATCCACCAGAAAGACCAGGCCGTGCTCCCGCGCGATTTTTCCGGCTTCGGCGATGGGAAGCAGGGTGCCGGTGACGTTCGAAGCATGGGTGAGGGCGATCAGGCGGGTGTTGGGCAGAATTCCCTTCTCCAGGTCATCCGGATCCAGCTCTCCCCGCGCGCTGCAGGGAACCACCGTATACTCCACCCCGCTTTTGGCGAGCGCTTTGAGCGGCCGGATCATGGAATTGTGCTCCATGCTGCTGGTGAGAACGTGGTCCCCGGGCTTCAACAATCCCTTGAGGGCGAGATTCAGGGCCTCGGTGCAGTTCAGGGTGAAGCAGATCCGGGAGGGGTCCCGGACTCCAAAGAGGCGGGCAAGCAGCTCCCGCGCCTGGTAGACGACCCGCCCCGCCGCGAGGGACATCCGGTGCCCTCCCCGGCCGGGATTCGCGCCCTTTTCACGCAGGGTCTCGACGATCGCCTTTTCGACACCTGGCGGCTTCGGCCAGGTAGTTGCCGCATTATCGAGATAGATCACCTAGAAACCACTCCAGTAAACGATCCAGTTCATCCTTGCTGTAAAATTCGATTTCAATTTTCCCGCCCCGCGGGCCCGCTTTGATTTTCACCTTCGTCCCCAGCAGCTGCCGGAGCCGGGACTCTGCTTCGGCAAGCTCCGGCCCGGAGGACGTTTCTTTCCTTGCCCGGGCGGAGCCGGTTCCCGCCCGGAGCAGGCGCCGCACCGCCTTTTCCGTCTCCCGGACCGAGAGGCCCCGGTCTGCAATTTCCCGGGCGAGGGCGCGCTGCTGCTCGGGGCTTTCAAGCCCCAGCAGGGCCTTGCCGTGCCCCGCACTTAAAACTCCCTTTGCAAGGAGATCCTGGACCTCCTGGGGAAGCTGGAGCAGGCGCATGGTGTTGGCGACGCGAGGCCTGCTCTTGCCGACCCGGGCAGCAATCTCCTCCTGGGTGAGGTGGAACTCATCCACCAGGCGCCTGTACGCCAGCGCCTCTTCCAGGGGATTTAAATCCTCCCGCTGGAGGTTTTCCACCAGCATCATCTCGCTGGAGGTGAGATCATCCACCCTGCGGATAACTGCAGGGATGGTTTTTATCCCTGCCTGCTGGCAGGCACGCCAGCGCCGCTCCCCGATGATCAATTCGTACTGGTCGTCGCCCAGCGGCCGGACCACAACAGGCTGCATCACTCCGTGGGCCTTGATGGAGGCGGCAAGTTCGGAAAGGGCAGCGGCATCGAATTCCTGGCGCGCCTGAAAAGGACCGGGCCTGATCTTTTCGACTGCGAGCTCCAGGATTTCCTCTCCCGGGGCGGCACCCTCCGGCACCGCAGGAATCAGGGCGCGCAGGCCCCTCCCCAGACCCTTATTTTTCATTCTGGATCACTTCCTGGGCCAGCTCCTGATAAAGGAGGGCACCCCGGGAGCGGGCATCATAGGAGATGACAGGCTTCCCGTGGCTGGGCGCCTCGCTCAGCCGGACGTTTCTGGGAATAATCGTCCGGAAGACCTTGTCCCCGAAATAGTCCTTCACCTCTTCAACCACCTGAATCGAGAGATTAGTCCTGGCGTCAAACATTGTCAGAAGAACCCCCTCCAGTTCAAGCTGAGGGTTGAGGCGCTGCTGGACCAGCTGGATCGTCCGCAGCAGCTGCCCCAACCCCTCCAGCGCATAGTACTCGCACTGAATGGGGATCAGCACCCGGTCGGCAGCGGTCAGGGCATTGATGGTGAGAAGGCCGAGGGAGGGTGGGCAGTCGACAAAAATAAAATTGTAGCGGTCCCGCAGCGGATGAAGGGCGCGGCGCAATCTGGCTTCGCGGTGCGGGAGGTTCACCAGTTCTATCTCCGCTCCGGCAAGGTTGATGGTTGCGGGAATCAGATCCAGGCCGGGCACCTGGGTGGGCACAACGACCTCCTCTGCGGTCGCCTCCTCCAGCAGGAGATCGTAAATGCACCGGGAAAGGCTTTCCCGCTCCACCCCGATCCCGCTTGTGGCGTTGCCCTGCGGGTCGGCATCAACCAGCAGCACCCTTTTTCCTGCTGCCGCAAGGCACGCGCTGAGGTTCACGGCCGTGGTCGTTTTGGCGACCCCGCCCTTCTGGTTCGCAATGGCAATAATCCGTGCTCGCATGGCTTGTTCCGGCTGGTCTGCCCTGCCTTCGCTGTTTCGGGAAGCATGTTCCACGTGGAACACTGCCCGCACCTTTTCCTGTCTTTTCTTATTCCACAGCAATCCTCAAGCCTCCTGCTCCGGCCCGCGCCCTGGTCATACTAATTATAACATGAAAAATCTCACGAAAGCATCAAAATCAGATTCTCACGCGAAATTTTCTTCCAGTCGGTCCAGAAAACTGCACGCCGCTAACGAAACTCGACAGGAACCCGGAAAAACAGCTCCCCAGCCGGCCGGCCTGCCATGGCGAACCCGGCCTGTGCGTGCAGGAATTTGCGCTGCTCCAGGGATCCGGCGGTATGAAGAACCGTTTCTTGCTTAAAACTAATCACTGGAGACATGAGCAGAGCGCAACACATCAAAGAACCTGCCCGGCCATCACCCCTGAAACAGGGGAGCGGGCACGGTCAAACGCCGTTCAGCCTGGAAACAAAGAGGGGGTAATAATGGTATGGAGCGCTACATCTGCATTCACGGCCACTTTTACCAGCCGCCGCGGGAAAACCCGTGGCTTGAAGACATCGAGCTTCAGGACTCGGCCTACCCTTACCACGACTGGAACGAGCGGATTACCGCAGAATGCTACGCACCCAACACCGCTTCACGCATCCTCAACGGCAAGGGGCAGATTAAAAAAATCGTCAACAACTACACAAGGATCAGCTTCAATTTCGGCCCCACCCTGCTCCACTGGCTGGAAAACAAGGAACCGGAGGTCTACCGGGCAATAATCGAGGCCGACCGGGAAAGCCGGAAAAACTTTTCGGGTCACGGGACTGCCCTTGCCCAGGCATACAACCACATGATCATGCCGCTCGCAAACCAGCGGGACAAGTACACTCAGGTGGTCTGGGGAATCAGGGACTTTGTGCACCGCTTCGGCCGGGAGCCGGAGGGGATGTGGCTGCCGGAGACCGCGGTGGACCTGGAGACTCTGGAGATCATGGCAGGGCAGGGGATTCGCTTCACCATCCTGGCTCCGCACCAGGCCCGGCGCGTCCGGAAAATCGGCAGCCGCTCCTGGCAGGAGGCAGGGCCCGGCGGCATCGACCCCTCGATGCCCTATCAGCTCCGCCTGAAGAACTCGGGCCGGACGATCAACATCTTCTTCTACGACGGCCCCATCTCCCGCGCCGTAGCCTTTGAAGACCTGCTCTCCAACGGGGAGTACTTCGCCCACCGGCTGCTCAGTGGCTTCGTCGAATCCCGCGCCTGGGCGCAGATCGTCAACATCGCCACCGACGGCGAAACCTACGGCCACCACCACCGGCACGGCGACATGGCCCTTGCCTACGCCCTGGACTACATCGAATCCAACAGGCTGGCGCGGATCACCAACTATGCCGAGTACCTGGAAATGTACCCGCCCAGCCACGAGGTGGAGATCGTAGAAAACACGTCCTGGAGCTGCGCCCACGGGGTGGAGCGGTGGAGAAACGACTGCGGCTGCAACTCCGGCATGCACCCCGGGTGGAGCCAGGCCTGGCGCGCCCCTCTGCGGAACGCCCTGAACTGGCTCCGGAACACCCTGGCTCCTCATTACGAGGAGCAGGCGCGCCGCTACCTGAAAGATCCCTGGGCGGCGCGCAACGACTACATTTCCGTGATCCTCGACCGCTCGCCAGAAAGCATCCAGCGGTTTCTGGAGAAGCATGCGGCGCGGGCGCTCGATCCGGCAGAGCAGGTCACAGTCCTCAAGCTCCTGGAAATGCAGCGCCACGCCATGCTGATGTATACAAGCTGCGGCTGGTTTTTCGACGACATCTCGGGGATCGAGAACGTCCAGGTGCTCCAGTACGCCGGACGCGTCGTCCAGCTGGCGCAGGATGTCTCCGGCCTCTCTCTGGAGCCCCGCTTCCTGGAGCTGCTTGAACAGGCAAAAAGCAACATCCCCGAGCACCGGGACGGCGCCCGCATTTACGAAAAGTTCGTCAGGCCGGCAATGATCGACCTTCCCAAGGTCGGCGCCCACTACGCCATCAGTTCGCTGTTTGAAACATACGATGACCGGTCGCGCATCTACTGCTACACCGTCGAACGGCAGGACTGCCGGAGGCTGGAGGCAGGGAAGGCCAGGCTGGCGCTCGGGAGGGCGCAGGTCGCCTCAGAAATCACGCGCGAGGCGGCAACCCTGAGCTATGGAGTGGTTTATTTCGGCAACCACAACGTGAGCGGGGGGGTCCGGGTCTACCAGGGTGAAGAAGCCTACCAGAAAATGGTGCAGGATGTAACCAGCGCCTTCGACCGGGCCGAACTCCCCGAGGTGATCCGGCTCCTGGACCAGCACTTTGAAGGGAGGATCTACTCCCTCCGGCAGCTTTTCCGGGACCAGCAGCGCAAAATTCTGGACATGATCCTCGACTCCACGCTGGCAGAGGTGGAGGCAGACTACCGGCGCATCTACGACGGCCACGTTTCGCTGATGCGCTTCCTCAAGGACCTTGGGATTCCGCTGCCAAAGGTTCTCCATACCGCCGCCGAGTTCGTTGTGAACTCCAGTCTGCGCCGGGCCTTTGCTGAAGAAGTTCTGGACCGCGAGCAGATCACCGCGCTCCTGCACGAAGCGAGGACGCTGGATGTTCCGCTCGACGGCTCCGGCCTGGGCTACGCCCTCAAGCAAACCATAGAGCGGATGGCAGAGAACCTGCGCGCGGCCCCTGCGGACCTTTCCCTGCTCGAGAATCTTGAGGCCGCAATCGATCTTGCCGCCTCCCTGCCCTTCGAGGTGGACCTCTGGAAAGCGCAGAACATCTACTACGGGCTGCTGCAGACGGTTTACCCGGAGTTCAGGAAAAAGGCGGAGGCAGGAGACGAGAGCGCGAGGGCCTGGATCAGCCGCTTTGGCGTCCTCGGTGAAAAGCTGAAGATGCGGAGGGGCACCTGATGGCAGCCTTGCGGATTCCCACCGCCACCTACCGGCTCCAGTTCAACCGGGGGTTCCGCTTCGCCCACGCCCGGGCGCTGGTGCCGTACCTGCACGCCCTGGGAATCTCCGACATCTACGCCTCCCCCCTGCTCAAAGCAAGGCGCGGGAGCACCCATGGATACGACGTTGTTGACCCGACACGACTGAACCCGGAACTGGGGGGCGAAGAGGGCTTCTCTGCGCTGGTCAGAACGCTCCATCAGTACGGAATGGGGCTGCTGCTGGACATTGTACCCAATCACATGGCCGCCACCACCGAGAATCCCTGGTGGCTGGATGTCCTCCAGCACGGCCCGCGCTCACCCTATGCCCGGTACTTCGACATCAACTGGCAGCCCGCCAGGCCAGGGCTGAACCACAGGGTTCTGCTCCCGATCCTGCACGCACCATACGGCGAGGTGCTTGAGGCGCAGGAGCTGACCCTGGTATTGGCGGAGGACGGCTTTTGGGTCCGCTACCGCGATCTGCGCCTGCCGCTCAGCCCGGCGTCATGCAGCAAACTCCTGGCATACCGCCTGGAGGATCTGGCTGCAGCCCTGGGGAGCGCGCACCCTGCGGTGCTGGAGCTGCAGGGTTTGCTCAAAAGACTCAAGGAACTGGCATCCCACCGGATGAAAGACGAGGCGTTCAATGCTGCGCTCCGGCAGGTCAGGGAGAGGCTCTGGCACCTGTACAGCACCTGCCAGGGAGTCAAGGAGTTCATCAACAGAAACTTGCAGATCTTCAACGGCAGAAAGGGGGATCCTGGCAGCTTTCACCACCTGGAACGCATCCTCTCAGAGCAGGCCTACCGGCTCGCATTCTGGCGGACGGCAAACCAGGAGATCAACTACCGGCGGTTCTTTGATGTCAGCGACCTTGTCTCCCTGCGCACCGAAGACGAGCAGGTCTTTGCGGCCACGCACGCCCTGATCCTGCAGCTGGCGGAGGCAGGGCAGGTTACCGGCCTGCGCATCGACCACATCGACGGGCTGCGGGATCCTCTGGCCTACCTCCAGAGGCTCCAGAACCGGCTCTCCCCTGCGGGGTCCGGCTTTTACATTGTGGCGGAAAAAATCCTTGCCGGCGGCGAAGAACTGCCGGCAGAGTGGCCAGTCTCCGGCACAACGGGCTACGACTTCCTGAATACGGTCAACGGGCTTTTCGTCGCCGAAAGCAGCGCGGCAGCCCTGAACGAGATCTACGCCGGCTTTGGCGGAACCGAAGCAGACTTCTCTGCGGTGCTCTACACCCAGAAGCGGCGGGTGATGCAAGAGCTGTTCGCAGGCGAGGTGCGCGCCCTGGCCCGGCAGCTGGGCCGCCTGGCGGAACAGGACCGCCACGGCTGCGACCTCACCCTCGCCGAACTGGAGCAGGCCCTGGTCGAGGTCACCGCCTGCCTCCCCATCTACAGGACCTACACCTCCGGCTTTGCGGTTTCGGCACGCGACTATCCGTACCTCGCCCGCGCCGCAGCCGCAGCCATCGCGCGCAACCCCGCCGCCGCCCGGGCCTGCAATTTCCTGCGCCGGGTGCTGCTGCTGGAGCTCCCCGGCTGCCTCTCTCCGGCGCAGCGACAGGAGTGGCTGGACTTCGTGATGCGCTGGCAGCAGTTCACCGGCCCCGTCACGGCGAAAGGACTCGAAGACACCGCCCTTTACGTCTACAACCGCCTGGTCTCCCTCAATGAGGTGGGAGGCGACCCCGAAACGCTGGGGGTGTCTGTGGCGGAATTCCACCGGCGCAGCCGGGCCAGGCAGGAGCGCTGGCCCCACACCCTCAACGCCACGTCCACGCACGACACCAAGCGGAGCGAAGACGTCCGGGCGCGCATCAACGTGCTCTCGGAGATTCCCGCTTTATGGGCGGAGAGGCTGAAGCGGTGGCAGCGCTGGAACCGGGATAAGAAGCAGGAGGTCAACGGCAGGCCTGTGCCTGACGGAAATATGGAGCTCCTTATTTACCAGACCCTGGCCGGGGCCTGGCCGCTCCGGGAAGAAGAGGTGCCCGCCTTCAAAAAGCGGCTTCAGGCCTACCTGGTGAAGGCGGCCCGGGAGGCCAAAATCCACACAAGCTGGCTCGACCCCGCTCCCGGCTACGAAAACGCCCTCGCCGGCTTTGCAGCATCCATCCTCGAGCCCGGAGGGGAAAACCGCTTCCTCCGGGATTTCCTGGAGTTCCAAAAGACCGTCTCCTACTGCGGAGCTTTAAACTCCCTGGCGCAAACCCTGCTCAAGATCACCGCGCCCGGGGTGCCTGACTTCTACCAGGGAACGGAGCTCTGGAACTTCAGCCTTGTCGATCCCGACAACCGGCGCCCGGTGGACTTTGAAAAGCGCGCCGCGCTCCTGGCAGCGCTTCAAAAGCAGGAGGCCGGAGGGCTTGCGGGCCTGGTTCAGGAGCTTCTTGCCTGCTGGGAAGACGGCAGGGTAAAGCTCTTCCTCACCTACAAGGCGCTGCACTTTCGCAGGGCCCACAGGGAGCTGTTTGCGAGAGGAGCCTACATCCCCCTCGACGCTACGGGACCCCTGGGCGCGCACGTCTGCGCCTTCCTCAGGCGCCTGGAAAACAGCTGGGCGCTGGTCGCGGTCCCCCGGCTGCTGGCAAAATTCCTGGCCGGACAACCCCCCGCCGGGCCGCTTGCGGCAAGGTTCCCTCCCGGCGCAGATGCGCCGGAGGGAAGCGCCCTGGTTCTGGCCGCAGGCGCACCAGAGCGCTGGCGCAGCATTTTCACCGGGGCCCAGGTGCAGGCCCGGGGAGCATCTCCCGCGCTCCTCCCGGTTGCCGATCTCTTCCGGGATTTCCCTGTTGCCCTCCTGGAGGGAACTCCGTCCTGAAAATCCGGGGCGCCGGCCCGGAGGCTGAAAAAGCGGCGGGCCGGCTTCACGCGGGAAGAGGTGCTTCAAAAACAACCATCTGCCCCCTCTCCAGCCTCCTGCTCTCTCCTTCCTGGCTCCCGCCGTAAGGCTTCCAGGAGGAGTTGAAAATCTGCCTGCCCGGATAGCTGCCGAGCGCGATTTCGGTGCCGCCCAGGTTAAACACACCTGTCAGCTTCACCTGCCGGTTCCAACGGGTTATCTCGACGATCCTTCGCAGTTCATCCACTTTTACCTCCAGGTTTTCTTTGTCCAGGTTTTTCAGAACGGGGTGGGTCATGCGCAGCCTGATCAGGTCGCGGTAAAAGTTGAAGAGCTGGTGGTTTTGCCTGCTCCAGAGGCGCCGGGGCGTCAGCCTGGAACGGTAGAAGCACTCCGGGTCCTGGGGGTCGGGAACCTCTTCCCAGCCGAAGGCTTTAAACTCTTCCTTTCTCCCGCGGGAAACCGCCTCCTGCAGCCCCGGGTCCTGGTAGTCCGTAAAAAACAAGAACGGATTCCGCTCCCCGTATTCCTCCCCCATGAAGATCAGGGGTACATAAGGGGAGAAAAAGAGCAGCCCGGCGGCGGCCTTCAAATAGGGGAAATCCACGAGGGTGGAGAGGCGGTCGCCCCAGGCCCTGTTGCCCACCTGATCGTGGTTCTGGAGGGCGACCACGAACTGCTTCCCGGGATTTTCGGAGGCATCGGTCCCCCGCCTCCCTCTCCAGTACTTCGAATACTGGCCGGTGTACAGGAAGTTTTTATAGACCTTTTTCAGGTCCTCGAGGCGGCCGTAGTCCACGTAATACCCCTTTCTTTCTCCGGTCAGCACCGTGTGGATGCAGTGGTGAAAATCGTCCATCCACTGGGCGTCAATGCCGCAACCTCCTTTTTCCGGAGGGTTAATCAGGCGGACGTTGTTCTCATCACTTTCGGCAACAACAAACTTTTTGCGGTTCTGCCTGGCGGCTGCGGCCTTCACGGCCGCGCTTATCTCCTTGAGAATATGGGTGGGGCTGCTGTCCTTAATGGCGTGGACGGCATCCAGCCTCAGGCCGTCAAAACGGTAAACCTCGAGCCAGTAGCGCACACTGTCGAGAACCATTCTCCTGGTGTACTCGCTGTACCGGCCGTCGAAATTAACAGCAGGCCCCCAGGGCGTTCTATACCTGTCGGTGAGGTAGGGCCCGTAGCGGGGCAGGTAGTTCCCCTCCGGGCCGAAGTGGTTGTAAACAACATCCAGGACCACGGCGATCTGCTTCTGGTGGCAGCAGTCCACCAGGTACTTCAAATCATCAGGCGTCCCGTAGTTGTGATTTACGCTGAACAGGTTGACCCCGTCGTAGCCCCAATTCCATCTTCCCGGAGTCTGGACTACAGGCATCAGTTCGATGGCGTTAACTCCCAGTTCCAGGAGGTAGTCGAGCTTTTCAACCACCGCCCGGAAGGTGCCGGCCTCCGTAAACGTTCCTACGTGGATTTCCATAATGACCAGTTCCTCCAGGCATTTCCCTTTCCACTGCAGGTCCTGCCACCGGTAGGCTTCGTGGTCGATCAGCCGGGAAAAACCGTGCACGCCGAAGGGCTGAAAGTTGGAGTAGGGATCCGGGAATTCCCCTTCTTCGTCCAGCCTGAACTTGTAGAGCAGGTCCAGCCCCAGCCCCTCAACAACCGTGCTGTAGATGTGGGGTGCTTCCTCGGTCATCGGAAACACCGTTTGGCGCTCACCGGTCTTGACGATCAGGCTCACTTTTCGCTTATTGTAGGCAAAAACTCTGAATGAGACCCTGCTTTTTGCGCGGTCGATAATATTTGCACCCATATTGAACATAGTATAAATAGTCCTTTCCGCAGGTGGGCTCCCAGAATAAAGTATTGCCATGTTTAAAAAAATCTATATCAGGCAGGGGGTTCATAGCAAAATGGAGCTTGTGAAAACTCAAGACAAAAGATACAGGGACTATCAGGAGATCATCGACATCGACACGAAACTCCAGCTGGAGTACTACGTCAAAAAGCTCGCCCACAAAAAAATCGCGATGATCAACGCCACATCTTTCGGCGGCGGCGTCGCGGAGATTCTCCATTCTCTGGTGCCGCTCTCAAGAGACATGGGCATTCAGATAGACTGGTGGAAAATGGAAGGCGCCAGAGAGTTTTACACCGCAACCAAAGCCTTTCACAACTGCCTGCAGGGCCAGGAAGGAGGGTTGAGCCCCGAAGCAAAGGAAATTTACCTGAGGTACAATGAGATAAACGCGGCCTCCATGCAGGACTGGCGCTACGACTTTATCGTGGTCCACGATCCCCAGCCGGCGGCACTCATCAACTTCCGAAAAGAGAGCAGGGCAAAATGGATCTGGCGCTGCCATATCGATACCTCCACACCCGACCCGGAATCCTGGAGCTTTCTGCACCAGTTCATCAAGCAGTACGATGCCTGCATTTTTACGGCGCGCGATTTCGTAAAGGAGCACGAGAGCCTGCCCGGCCTTACCTTCTTCACACCGGCGATCGACCCCCTCAGCCCCAAGAACGTTCCCCTGGAGGAAGAAGAGGTGAGGAGGATCGTCAGCAGGTTCGGGGTGGACATCAACAGGCCCCTGGTCTCCCAGGTCTCCCGCTTCGATCCCTGGAAAGATCCCCTGGGAGTAATCGATGCCTACAGAATTGTTAAAAAGGATTTTCCCGAAGCCCAGCTGGCTCTGGTGGGATCGATGGCAGCCGACGACCCCGAAGGGTGGGATTACCTCTACCGCACCCTGCGCAAGGCCGGGGAGGACTACGACATTAAAATCATCACGGATATGAACGGCGTCTCCAGCCTCGAGGTCAACGCCTTTCAGACCTTCTCGGATGTGCTTCTGCAGAAATCCATCAGGGAGGGTTTTGGCCTGACTGTCGCCGAAGGACTCTGGAAGGAAACGCCCGTTGTCGGCGGAAACGTGGGAGGAATCAGGTACCAGATCGATGACGGCGTCAACGGGTATCTGGTGAATACAGTAGAAGAGTGCGCCGAGAGGGTCCTCACCCTGCTGCGGAACCCCACGCTGGCCGGTGAAATGGGGAGGGCCGGGAGGGAAAAAGTGCGTAAAAACTTTCTGATTACCACGAACATCCTGAATTACCTGAAGCTGTTTAACAGGCTCTAATGGAAAAGGGAACAGGGGAGGGAGCCTTTTGCCGGTCCTCCAAAAAAAGCAGCTCCCGGAAAATCAGGTGTCAGAGGTGAGGATCCGCCACAGCCTCCGGGAGCAGAGGTCTCTCAGCAGGACCTGCCGGTAATCGCGCTTTCCGGCAAAGGGGTTTCTCTGCCTGGCAGAACCGGCTGCCGTAAAAAGGGAGAGGCGCACCAGTTCGTCCTCCCCTGTATTCACAATCCGGGAGCGCAGCTGCTCTGCCCGCCAGGAGACCGGCCAGCAGAAATACGTCCGGCAGATCAGGGGCCTCAGGGAGTAAACACCGCAGAGGCCGCGGAACTCGTCCCAAAACAGGCAGACCCCTTTTGAACTCAAGCGCAGGGTAATGTCGAAGCACTTTCCCGCGCGCCGGACCGTCGCATATCTCCTTACCCACTCTCTCCAGCTCAGCCCTGCGCCCACACCCCCGGCCTGAAACCTCGCGACGTCGAGGCTGGTCAGCGGAAGCCGCCCCCGGCAGCAGAGGCTGCACCCCAGGCAGGAGGGGGCATAGGCCCTCCGCACCTCACCTGCAGCAAGCCTGCCAAACCCCTCCTCGTAATCGGCAACGGTCGCGCCCGGGTCCCGGACCACGACATCATAGCACCTGAACTCCTCATCCCACTTCACCTCAACCCTGGGAACCACTTGCCACAACCTCGATCATGATCCGCAGAATGTGCTCTTCCTTGTGGTGATGGAGGTGAACCTCCAGGCCTGCAGCCCTCAGTGTTTCCACGCCACGCTCCAGGGAGTTGAGAAAGAGGCGCAGGTCCCTGATCAGGGGCTTTACGCGGCACTTCTTCCTTTTTTTTATTTCCCGGGAAATAATCCGATCCTTTTCGAGCCGGATCAGCTTCTCCCATTCGGAGACGCTGAACTCCCGGGCTGCAGCCAGGCTGAGAACCTTCTGCTGCAACTCCTTGTCCGGCAGTTCAAGCAGGGCGCGGGCGTGGCGCTCCGAGAGTTTCTGCTGATAAATCTGGAGCCGGATCTCAGGGTCAAGCCGGAGCAGGCGCAGTTTGTTTGCCACCGTGCTCTGGCTCAGGCCCATCCGCCTGGCAACCTCGGCCTGAGTCAGCCGGAACTCTCTGATCAGCTTTGCATAGCCCTCCGCCTCTTCAAAAAAATGCAGGCTCCGCCGCTGGATGTTCTCGATCAGGGCAACCTCCGTTGCCTGGGCATCGCTCAACTCCCTGACGACCGCGGGGATCTGCTTCAGGCCGGCCAGCATGCTCGCCCGCACGCGCCTCTCTCCGGCGATCAATTCATAGCCGGCGCCGCACGGCCGGACCAGGACGGGCTGCAGGACGCCTACCTCGCGGATCGAGGCAACGAGATCCGCCAGATCCGCCTCCTCGATCTGAAAGCGCGGCTGGAAGCGGCCGAATCTGATCTTGTCCAGGGCTACCTGAAAAACCTCGCCCTGCTGCTCACTCCCCCGAGCAATCCTCCACAACCAGAAAACCCCCCAACATGCTAGACTTTATCTCTTCCTTCTCAATCTTTTCCTTCGACACACCCGGACATTATCCTGCATCACCCCGGTTCAAACCTCCTCTCCCAAACCCTCCCCGCTTCTTGCCCCCACCGCACAGGGGACGGCGCGCCGGAATCCCGGCGCGCCTGGGGTAGCCGTCCGGAGTTGGGGCAACCTTCCTGACCGTCACCACGTGCCTCCCGACTTCGCCGGGAAAACGGTAGGGAATCACCCGTGCGACCTCACCCCCCAGCACCTCCAGGGCAGCCCGCGCCTCCTCCAGCTCCCGTTCAACGTCCCGGCCCTTCAGGGCCACGAGCAAACCGCCGGGCAGCAAAAAAGGGAGGCCGAGTTCAAGGATCACGGGAAGCCGGGCAAGCGCCCTGACGACAACGCGGTCGAAGGCAGCGCGCAGACCGGGAAGACGCCCCAGATCCTCCGCCCGCCCGGCAAGAACGGTGCAGGCATCCAGCTCCAGGGCGCGGCACACCTCCTGCAGAAAGGCGCAGCGCTTCCGCTGCGCCTCAAGCAGGAAAACCCGCACACCGGGAAAAGAGATCTTCAGGGGAATCCCGGGGAAACCGGCGCCGCTCCCCAGATCAAGGAGGCGGTGGCCGTCCCGGAAAGCGCAGCCTGCCGCGCACCAGAGAGAATCAAGAAAGTGGTTCCGGAACAACTCAGCAAGAGACTTAATCCTGACCAGGTTTGTCTTTTTGTTCCACTCCAGCAGGAGTTCCGCGTACCGGCGGAACTGGTCCTGCTGCTCCGGCCCCAGAACTATTCCGAGTTCGCGGGCTCCCGCCGCCAGGACCTCAAGCTCCTGATCCACCTTCGCTCTCACCCGGCCTACTTGCCGATGCAGAATTCACTGAAAATTTCGTCAATTATGTCCTCGCCCACGGCTTCCCCGGTGATTTCACCCAGGGCGAACCATGCGTTCCACAAATCGACGGCAACGCAGTCCAGGGGCCAGCCCTCCTCGAGGGCCTGGAGGGCTGCCCGGAGATCTGCCGCGACACGCCTCAAGACAGCCTGGTGGCGCGCCCTGGTGATCAGCACAGGCTCGGCAGCAACCGCCCCCGCCCCGACGACCTCCCAGATCTTCTCCTCCAGCTGCTCCCGGCCCCAGCCATAGCGGGCGGAAACCTCAACAACAGGCTTCCCCTCCGCGAGAGACACAAGATCCTCTTTTGTCAGGCGCTTCTCCGGGAGATCAACCTTGTTCAGGACCGCCAGCCCCCGCTTCCCCCGGAGCAGGTCGAGCACGAGCCGGTCCTCCTCTGAAAGCCCCGCTCCCGCGTCAAAAACCGCAAGCACCAGGTCGGCGCGAGCGACAGCCTCACGGGCGCGGGCGATCCCGAGGCGCTCAACCAGATCCGCATGCTCCCTGATCCCCGCGGTGTCGATCAGGCGCAGGGGAATCCCCCTGATCACCACAACCTCCTCGATCAGATCGCGCGTCGTCCCCGGGACCTCGGTAACCAGCGCCCTCTCCTCTTCCACGAGCAGGTTCAAGAGGGTGGACTTCCCGACGTTCGGCTTCCCCAGAAGGGTTGTTGCAAGCCCCTCGCGGTAAAAGCGGCCAACCTCTCCCCCTTTGAGAAGATGGTCTATTCTCTCCACAAGATCCTTAATCTTTTTCCCGCGTTCCTCTTTTGCCAGCGGTTCCACATCCTCCGGGAAGTCCAGTTCAGCCTCCACCCCGGCAAGGATTCCTCTGATCTGGGCCCTGAGTTCCGCGACGGCGCGGGAAACCTCCCCTCCAAGCTGCCTCAAGGCAATTTCCCTCCCGGCTTCGCTGCGCGCCCTGATCAGATCCAGCACCGCCTCCGCCTGGGCGAGGTCGATCCTCCCGTTCAGAAAAGCCCTTTTCGTGAATTCTCCCGGCTCTGCGAGGCGCGCCCCCTCCTTCAGCACCAGATCCAAAACAGACCTGACAGGGATCACCCCCCCGTGGCAGTAGATCTCCACCACGTCCTCGCAGGTGTACGTGCGGGGCGCCCGCATCACAGCAACCAGGACCTCGTCGAGAACCTCCCCCTCCGGCGTACAGATTGCACCAAGGTGCATTGTGTGGGACGGCGCCTCGCTCAGGCGCAGGGCGGAACGCCGGGGGCGGAAGATCCGCTCTACAAGCTCCACGGCGCCGCGCCCGCTCAGGCGGATGATGCCGATCGCCGCCTCTCCCACCGGCGTGCCCAGGGCTGCAATAAGGTCGTCGCCTGCAGCGGGGCCTACGGAACACTCCCCCGGTTTTTGTAGATGTTCATCCCTCGGTGCTGCCTCGCCCTGATCGAGCCTCACGTCAGACCTCCCCAACTGCTGCTTCCCCAATATATTCCCTATATATTCTACCATCCTGAAACTCAAATTAAAAAAGAAAAAGGGGAGCCTTTAAGGCCCCCTGGTTTCCAGACAGGTCCGCCCTGCGGCAGCCCGGTCAAAGCAGCTGTTAACGGCGCAGGCAGACAACCACCTTACGGTACGGCTCCTCCCCCTGGCTGATGGTGTAAACCCAGGGATTCTCCTGCAGCTCCATGTGAATGACGCGCCGCTCCTGGGGGGTCATCGGCTCCAGGGCGATGTCCTTCTTCGATCGCCGCACCCGCTCCGAAACCCTGCGGGCGAGGCGCCGCAGGGTTTCTTCCCGGCGCTCCCGGTAGCCCTCGGCATCCAGAATCACACGCACCCTTTCCTCACAGCGCCTGCTGACCGCGAGATTTACCAGCAACTGCAGGGCGTCCAGAGTATCTCCCCGGCGCCCGATCAGGATCCTCACATCCGGCCCTGCAAACTCCGCACGCCAGTACTCGCCTGACCTCTCAATGTGAAAGGAAACGTCCAGCCCCATCGCCCTGACCACATCCCGCAAAAAATCCTCGAGCAGCACACCAGGGTTTGCAGGCAGACGAACCCTCACCCGGGCCGGGCGCCCCTTGAAGATACCCAAAAAACCACGCGCCCCCGCGTCCAGAACGTCAACCTCAACCTGGTCTCTCTTTGCACCGAGCTCTTGAAGCGCCGCCTCCACAGCCTCTTCAACGGTGTTACCCTCTGCTTCGACCCACCTCATTGCTGCCACTCTGCTCCCTTCCAGTCCGGATAAAACGCCTGATCACCAACTGCTCCCCAACCCCGACCACGCTGAAAGTCACCCAGTACAGAGTCAAACCCGCCGGAAAGGAACGCGCCAGCCACCCGATAAAAAGAGGCATGAAGTACATCATCACCCGCTGGTTGGGATCGATCCTGCCGGTTGTTGCAAGGCTCGTGATGTACTGCTGCAAAAAGGTCGCAACAACCGCCAGTATCGGCAGCCCGATGAGATCCGGGCGGGCCAGGTTGGGAACCCACAAAAAGCGGGCGTGTTCCACCACGCTGAAGGGGAAATGGAGCAGGGCCTGATACAGAGCAAAAAGAATCGGCATCTGAACCAGCAGAGGCAGACACCCCGAAAGGGGATTGGCCCCCGCCTCCTTGTAGAGCTCCAGCACGGCGCGCTGGGCCTTTTCCGGCTTATCCCGGTACTTTTCCTGAATTGCCCTGATCTTCGGCTGGAGTTCCTGAATCACGCGCATGGAACGCATCTGTTTTGCAGTCAAAGGGAAAAGTACCGCTTTCACCGCAACCGTAAAAAAAATAATTGCAAGACCATAATTGGGGATCTTTAGCCACCCGGTCACCTGGTAGAAAAACTCGAGAAGTGTACTGAAGCCGTTAACAAAGCTTTCCCACAAAACACCCCCACCACGCCAGAATTCCTGCCGGGGTAGGTTTTCACCTCCTTGCTTGCGATCCCGCGACCTGTCGCCAGCCCCCCACCAGAAGGGTTTTTATAGCAAACCGCTGCAGCGCAGCCCCGGGCCGCTTCCGCCGGGCTGCAGGGAGCGGCTACGGAACGGGGTCATACCCCCCTCCCCCCCACGGGTGGCACCTGAGAACCCGGCTCAGCGCCAGGGCAAGCCCGCGTCCTGCTCCGTACCGCCGGACCGCCTGAATTGCATAATGCGAACACGTGGGCTCATAGCGGCACCGGGGGAGATTCCAGGAGGACCATAAAACCTGATACAACCGGAGGAAAAAAATCACCAGATGCTTCACCTCTGGACCTCCTCATCCATCCAGGCTCTACCCCGCCGCCGGGGCACCCGGGGCTAAAACAAGGACGGCTCGTTCCGGATCAACCGCGCCCGGCTGAAGATCTTTAAAAAATCCGCCTCCAGCTCCTCATAAGGGGCACTGGCAGCGGCGCGGTGAATGTTCACCACAACATCATACTGATCCCGGAAGCAGTCCCGGTACTTCCGGCAGAGTTCTCTCAGCCTTCTCTTCAGCCTGTTTCTCAGCACCGCACTCCCGACGCGCGCCGGAGCAAATCCGAACCTTGTCTTCCCGTCCTCCTTCCGCCTCAGGTAACGGATTGTCAGGTACTTTCCCCTCACGATTTTGCCCGTCTGGTAGACCAGCTGAAACTCCCCGGGAGTGCGCAGGCGCCGTTCGGCAGGCAGCATTTTATACCCACTTCTTTTGCCAGGAGTTAAAGAAGGTTCTACGCAGTAAGGCGCTTTCTTCCCTTCAAACGGCGGCGCCTGAGGACATTGCGGCCGCCGGGAGTCCTCATCCGCCTCAAGAAGCCATGCACCCTTTTCATTCTTCGCCTTTTTGGCTGGTATGTTCGCTTCACAGAAAGCACCTCCCTGCACTTCTTTTTCCATTATAGACGACTCCAGGGCCCTGTCAAGTAAATAATCCGGCAAAATATTATCCTTGCTTTTGCCTTTCGCGATCTGGTATATTTAACAAAAAAAATTTTTTAAAAGAATCCACATATTATTAACAGGCTGTGGATAATTTTTGTGGATAAATTAAGGTGGCGTGGTCGATGAAGAAACTCTCGGACATCTGGCAGCAGGTGTTAAAGATCCTGGAGGAGGCGCTTGACGAACATTCCCTGGCGACCTGGTCAAAAGCGGCCCGGCCTCTCGCCTACCACGACGGAACCCTAGTAATCACAACCATGGACGAATTTACGCGGAACTGGCTGGAAACCCGGTACAGCGCCCTCATTCGCTCCAGGCTGGAAGCGCAGCTGCACCATCCGGTTGCCCTCCGCTTCGTGACCGCAGGGACGGAAGAAGACCTCATCGGCCTGGGTGCAGGGCGCAACGGCGAGGCCACTCCAAACCTGAACCCGAAATACACCTTCGACACCTTTGTCGTTGGAAACAGCAACAGGCTTGCCCATGCGGCCTCCCTTGCCGTAGCTGAGGCCCCGAGCAAGGCATACAACCCTCTTTTCATTTACGGCGGAGTCGGGCTCGGCAAAACCCACCTGATGCACGCCATCGGCCACTACGTCCTGAAAAACAACAGCAGCTTTCGGGTCGTTTATGTATCCTCAGAAACCTTTACAAACGAATTGATCAACGCGATACGCGATGATAAAACCGTGGAATTCCGGAACAAATACCGGACGATCGACGTTCTTCTGATAGACGACATCCAGTTTCTGGCGGGGAAGGAGCGGACCCAAGAGGAGTTCTTCCACACCTTTAATGCCCTTTATGAAGCAAACAAGCAGATCGTCATCTCCAGCGACCGCGCACCTAAAGAGATACCCACCCTGGAGGATCGCCTTCGCTCCCGCTTTGAGTGGGGGCTTCTGGCCGACATTCAGCCGCCTGATCTGGAAACGAGAATCGCGATCTTAAGGAAAAAGGCGCAGCTTGAAAAATTCTCTCTTCCTGACGATGTCCTGCTCTTCATCGCAACGAACATCAAATCCAACATCCGGGAGCTGGAAGGGGCCCTGGCCCGGATCATTGCCTACGCCTCTCTCCATCAGCGGGAGATCAACCTGGATCTGGCTTCGGAGGCACTGAAGGATATTCTCCTGGGGAACCGGCCCCCTCACGTCACGGTGCCGATGATCCAGAAGGTCGTCGCCCAGTACTTCAACCTGCGTGTCGAAGACTTCAAGGCGCGCCGGAGGACCCGCAGCGTCGCCTTCCCGCGCCAGATCGCAATGTACCTGGCAAGAGAGTTGACCGACATTTCCCTCCCGAAGATAGGAGAGGAGTTCGGGGGGCGCGACCACACAACGGTGCTGCACGCCCACGAAAAGATCAAAGAAGAAATAAAAAAGGACACCAACCTGGAACTTGTGATCAACGAGTTGATCAAAGCCCTTCAGACGCCGTAAAAATCAACATCCTGTCCACAGCGTATTCCTCTGGTTGTCCACACAGAGAAAACAGCAGGAGGCAGTATTCTGAAAATCCGAAAACTGGTTATACACAAAATCCCGCGCCCTATTACTCTACCTCCTGCTATTATACTCAAGATGATCAATAAATATACTGAGCAGGGAGGAATTTTCTCTAGTGAAGGTCTGCTGCTCTCGAAACCAGCTCATGACAGCTGCAGCCAGCTTAAGCCGGATTGTTCCCTCCCGGCCCGCGCTGCCCGTTCTCAACGGCCTCCTGATCACCGGTGAAGCAGACCGCCTCGTCCTCCAGGGGACCGATCTGGAATTGAGCCTGACGATCACGGTGCCGGCGAAGGTCGAAGAGCCGGGCCAGACCGTGATTCTTGCGCGCCCCTTTGATACCCTGATCCGCCGCCTGCCGGAGGGGGAACTGGTTCTAACATGGAACGAGATCACGCGCCAGGTGGAGGTGTCTTTTGCCCAGGGCCGCGCATCTCTGGAGACCTGGCCCGCTTCCGACTACCCCCCTCTCCAGCCGGCGCCCAGAGGGCTGGACACCGGCCAGCAAGAATTAGTGATTGAAGGTGCAAGGTGGAAGGACATTGTCAGAAAAGTTCTCTTTGCAGCTGCATCCCAGGACGTGAGGCCGCAGTTTGCAGGGGTTTACTTTGAGTTTAAAGAGGACAGTCTAGTCGTCGCGGCAACAGACACCTACCGGCTTGCCCTTTACCGGCTCCCCTGCACTCAGGGATTGAGTGCGGGGCTGTTCATCCCCGTGCGGGCGCTCGGTGAATTGAACAGGCTCCTTGAGGACCAGGACCAGCTGAGGGTCGCCTGGGAGCAGAATCTGGTCAGCTTCCAGACGGCGCGTTTCTGCCTTACCGCCCGGCTCCTTGAAAGCCAGTTTCCCGCCTATGAACGGGTGATCCCCGGGCGGGATGAATTGAGAGTGGAGGTTGAGCGCAAGGCTTTGCTTTACGCGCTGGAGCGGGCCTCTCTTTTTGCCGCTCCAACGGACACCTTCGCAGTCGCGGAAGTTACGGTTGAGGAAAATTCTTTGCGCCTTGCGGCCCAGGCCGCCCAGGTCGGCTCTTACCTGGAGGAGATACCCCTCGCGGCTTGCTCAGGGGCCGAATACCAGGAAATGAGAGCCTTTTTCAACACCCATTTCCTGCTGGAGCCGCTGAAGGTCATGGATAATCAGGAGATCAGCCTGGGCCTCAACGGCTCGAGCGGGCCCGCCGTCTACCGGGAGGAGGGTGAAGGGTCCTACCTTCACCTCGTGCTTCCGGTCTGCCGTGCCGGCGACGGAGTGTCCTGATTGATGCTGGTTCACCTTCACTTCAAGAACTTCCGCAATTACCGGGATCTGGATTTTTTTCCACCGGAGGGCTTTACGGTCCTGGTCGGGGCCAACGGCGCGGGGAAGAGCAACCTCCTGGAGGGAATTTTTTACCTGGGGGCAGGTTATTCCTACCGCCAGCACCAGGATGACGTGCTTGTGGGGTGGGGTTCAGACTTTTTTTTGATCCGGGGGAAGGTTCAGACCGGCGGACTTATCCACGAGCTGGAGGTCGTTTACCAGCGTGCGGAGCGCCGGAAGATTACGAGGATCAACGGAAAGCGCGAGCTTTCCGGGAATTGCGCTGCGTACCTGCCCGTAGTCATCTTCTCGCCGGCCGATCTCCTCCTGCTGCAGGGGGCGCCCGGGCTGCGGCGGCGCTTTCTCGACCTGATCACGATCCAGGTCAGGCCGCAGCATGCAAAGGATCTGCACAGCTACCAGGAGGTGCTGCTCCAGCGCAACAACCTGCTCAGGCAGGGAGTCTTCAGGGAGGAGGAGTTGAGGCCCTGGGATCTGCAGCTGGTTGAGATCGGGGCCCGGATCCTGGGCCGCCGCCTTGCGGTTTTTAAGAGGCTGATTGAACTGAGCCGCGAGGTTTTCTCCTTTCTCGGAGGGAACGGGGACCTGGACGGGGCCTACGTTTCGCAGGTGGTTCCCCCCTCTCTGGAGGCGCGGGAGGAGGTTGAGTACAGGGAGCTCTTTCTGGAGGCCCTTTCCCGGCTGCAACCCCTTGCAGAGCGCTGGAGGGCAACCCCCGCCGGCCCCCACCGGGATGATCTGCGCTTTTACCTGCGCGGCCGCGAGGCGCGCCTGTACTGCTCCCAGGGGGAGCAGAGGCTGCTTGCCCTTGCCCTGAAAATCGGGCAGTACCGCCTGCTCGGGGAGGAGCGGAAAGCCGAGCCCCTGCTTCTTCTGGATGATGTCTTTTCAGAGCTTGACCCGGCCCGCCGGAGGCAGGTGCTCGCGGAGCTGCGGCTCAAAAAGCAGGTGATCGCAACCGCAACATCGCATTTTAACGGGGAAGCAAGGGAGAAGACGCAGCTCACACCTGATATTTTCTATGTTACGTGCTGACCTGGGATCGAGGGGGTGATGGGATGTATTTGCACCTGGGGGGAGATGTTGTAATTCCTCTGGAGGAGCTGGTCGCGATCATCGACCTGGAAGCGGTGAAATCCCGGGAGGCGACCCGGGAGTTTTTGAGCTTTGCCGCCGAGGAGCAGGCGGCGGTCCATATCAGCAAGGAGACGCGGGAGAAGAGCGCGATCCTGACGACGCACCGGATTTACTTTTCCCCGATTTCTTCGGCAACGCTGCTGAAGAGGGCCCGGTCGGGAGGGCCGGGGGTCAGGGGGTAGCCTCCGGAAAGGGCGCCGGCGCCTCTTCAGAACGCATGTTTCGGGACGGCCCTGCGATATGTTATAATTCAAGAGGGCTGGAATAAAAATTAAGGAAAACAGGCAGGTTCTGAGGAAGATTGACAGCTTGCCGCCGGCGGTGGAGCAAAGGAGGTAGTGAAAATGGTTCGCGAACGGGAGGAAAACCGAAACGGGAGCACGTATGATGCCAGTCAGATCGAGGTCCTGGAGGGAATCGAGGCCGTGCGGCGCCGTCCCGGGATGTACATCGGAAACACCGGGACGCGGGGATTGCACCAGCTGGTTTTTGAGCTGGTCGACAACAGCGTGGATGAGGCGCTGGCCGGTTACTGCGACCGGATCGAGGTCGTCCTCAATCGAGACGGGAGTGTCACGGTCAGCGACAACGGCAGGGGGATCCCGGTGGACATCCACCCCAAAACCGGCCGCCCGGCCCTCGAGGCGGCCCTGACCCTTCTCCATGCCGGCGGGAAGTTTGGGGGAAACGGGTACGAGATCACGGGCGGGCTGCACGGGGTCGGCCTGTCCGTCGTGAATGCCCTCTCCCGCTGGCTGCAGGTGGAAGTGAGGCGCGAGGGAAAGCGCTACGTGCAGCGCTACGAGCGGGGAAAGGTAAAGACCCCTTTGAAGGAAGCGGGTGAGGCGCGCGGTACCGGGACGACGATCCGCTTCCTCCCTGATGCCCAGATCTTCCCGGACCGGAAGTTCAGCCGGGATCTCATCGCCTCGCGGCTCCGGGATCTTTCCTACCTGAACAGGGGGCTGCGCTTCACTTTAGTCGACGAGGAAAAAGGAGAAACCCTGACCTTTTGCCACGAGGGAGGGATCGCCGACTTCGTCAGGGGCCTCAACCGCAATAAGGAAGCCCTGCATCCCGACCCGATCTATTTCACCACCCGCAAAGAGGGGGTTCTCATCGAGGCCGCCCTCCAGTACCACACGGGGTATGTCGAGAACATCTACTCCTTTGTGAACAACATCCACACCCAGGAGGGGGGCACCCACGAGACCGGATTCAAAACGGCCCTGACGCGGGTCGTCAACGACTACGCCAGGCGCTTCGGATTTTTGAAGGAAAACGAGGAGAACCTCACCGGTGAGGATGTCCGGGAGGGGCTCACCGCGGTCCTGAGCATCAAACTCAAAGAGCCCCAATTCGAGGGGCAGACGAAGACCAAGCTCGGCAACAGCGAAGTGCGGGGGATCGTTGACTCTGTTGTCACCGAGCACCTGGCGGTTTTTTTTGAGGAAAATCCGGGGCCGGCCCGCCTGATCGCGGAGAAGGCGGTGAAGGCCGCCCGGGCGCGGGAGGCGGCCCGGAAGGCGCGGGAGCTTACCCGGCGCAAAAATGCCCTCGACCACCTGACCCTCCCGGGGAAGCTGGCTGACTGCGTTTCCAGGAACCCGGAGGAGTGCGAGCTCTACATCGTCGAGGGGGATTCCGCAGGCGGTTCCGCAAAGCAGGGGCGGGACCGGCGGTTCCAGGCGATCCTTCCTCTCAGGGGGAAAATCATCAACGCCGAGAAGGCGCGCCTGGATAAGCTCCTGGCCAATGAAGAGATCAAGAGCATCATCACCGCCGTGGGAACGGGGATTTTAGACGACTTCGACCTCGAGAAGGCGCGCTACCACAGGATCGTGATCATGAGCGACGCCGATGTGGACGGGTCCCATATCAGGACGCTTTTGCTCACCTTTTTCTACCGCTACATGAGGCCTCTGATCGAGGCCGGCTACATTTACATCGCCCAGCCCCCCCTCTACCGGGTGCAGAAGGGGAAGGAGCAGCACTACCTTTACAGCGACCAGGAACTGGAGCAGCTCCTCGCGAAGTGGAACTCGGATCACGTGACCATCCAGCGCTACAAGGGGCTGGGGGAGATGAACCCCGAGCAGCTCTGGGAGACCACGATGAACCCCGAAAAGCGGACGATGCTCCAGGTGACCCTGGAGGATGCTGTCCGGGCGGACGAAATTTTCACGATCCTGATGGGCGAAAAGGTGGAGCCCCGCCGGGACTTTATCCAGGCGCATGCCCGCGAGGTCCGCAACCTCGACATCTGAGGGATGAAGCAAAACCGCGGCCGGCCCGGAAGTTCCCCTCGGGCGCCGCGGTTTTTAACTTAGTCCACCTTAAATAAAACCTTATCGGGCAGCCTGAACTCTCGCGGGCCCGTTGCTTCGATTTCTCCTGCGGCCAGGGCGCGCTCCCACCGCCTCGCGTCCAGGAGGGCCAAAAGAAATGCCTCCCCCGGGGCGCGCACGAGTCTGTGCCTCCTTCCGGCGGGGGGAAGGATTCTGTCAAGCCTGCGCTTTTTTTCCAGCAGTTCGGCACGGTACCGGTCGAATTCAACTTCCTTCATACCCGATCCAGCCCTTCCAGCTTTTTGAGATATTTCTGGCTCTTCCGGAGCGCTCTGTTTAAAATATCCTCAACGAATTCTTTCCGCGCGGCTTCTTTGAGGTAGTTTAAGTCAATGCGCTGGTTGTGAAGAACCAGCAGGCGCACTGCCAGGTTGAAATCCTCCTCGCAGTTCTGCCAGTATTTAGCCGCGGCCAGCCTGTCAACGATCAGGTCTTCGGGGCCGATCAGGTATACCCTTTTGCCCCCGACCGTAACAGTTGTGATTTTATCCTCGGATCCGGCAAGCACCTCATCCGGAGCTTCGATGGCCATGTCCAGCAGTTCGCTGTACCAGTGTCTTCCTTCGGTGCGCCGGAAACCCAGATCACGCAGCACCTGGTCCAGCCGCCTCCGGTCGCCAACGACAAGGTCGACGTCCTTCGTGGTGTAGCCGCCCAGGGTGTAGAATTCCAGCGCCGCACCGCCGACCACGATGGGTTTGAGGGGCTGAATCTGTTCGGTGATGAGGGCCAGGGTTTTCAGGATCTTTTTTAATCGATCCGGCTCCCGGGCCAGCTCCGCGAGGAGGCCTGAGGTTTCGTTTTCCATTTGAGAGCGCTCCCTGATATACACGTGAGTATGGTCTCTACCAAAAATTATATCCGAAGCGGTATTTTTTCAAAATGTTTTTCGGTACACCAGAGAGAAAAAAACGCAGGCGGAGGAGGCTCCCCTGCCTGGAGGCGGTGGGTGCCCGGGAGGAGGCTGCCGCCGCGGGCAGTTTGTTCAGGCCGCCCGCAGCAAGATAGATCTCGCTTCACGAGTGTGGTAAAATGCAGGGGAAGGTAGAACATGACGGGAGGAAGACAGAACTGTGGCGGCACCGGGAAGTGTGGTCTTGCCTGTAGACATCAACGAGGAAGTGCAGAAATCCTATCTGGACTACGCCATGAGCGTGATTGTCGGGCGCGCCCTCCCCGACGTCCGGGACGGCCTGAAGCCCGTGCACAGGCGGATTCTCTACGCGATGTACGACGCCGGGATGGGTCCCGACAGGCCCCACAAGAAGTCCGCCGTAGTGGTGGGGAACGTCCTGGCGCGCTACCACCCGCACGGGGATGCGGCGGTTTACGACGCCCTTGTCCGGCTGGCCCAGGATTTCGCCTGCCGCTATCCCCTTGTGGACGGGCACGGCAACTTCGGGTCGGTGGATGGGGACGCCCCGGCGGCAATGCGCTATACAGAGGTCCGGCTGGCGCCGGTGGCCCTGGCGGTGCTTGCCGACATCGACCAGGAAACTGTTGACTTCGTCCCCAACTACGACGGTTCTCTCAAGGAGCCTGCCATCCTGCCCAGCAGGATCCCCAACCTTCTGATCAACGGCTCTTCAGGAATTGCCGTGGGGATGGCCACCAACATCCCCCCGCACAACCTGGCCGAGGTGATCGACGGCCTTGTTTACCTGATCGACCACCCGGAGGCAACGGTCCAGGACCTGATGCGGTTCATCCCCGGGCCCGACTTCCCCACCGGCGGGTTCATCCTCGGCCAGGAGGGGGTGCGGGCGGCTTACGAAACCGGCCGGGGGACGGTGGTGATGCAGGGGCGCGCTTCCATTGAGAAGGGCCCGGGGGGGCGGGCTCACATCGTGATCACCGAGCTTCCCTACCAGGTGAACAAGGCGCGGCTCGTGGAGCGGATTGCCGAGCTGATCCGGGAGAAGAAGATCGACGGGGTGAGCGACCTGCGGGATGAGTCCGACCGGACGGGGATGCGGGTCGTCCTGGAACTGAGGCGCGAGGCGAACCCCCGCGTCATCCTGAACAGGCTGTACAGGCACACCCAGCTCCAGGAAACCTTCGGGGTGATCATGCTCGCCCTCGTGGATGGGGAGCCCCGGGTTTTAAACCTTCGCCAGGTTCTGGAGCACTACCTCAACCACCAGATTGTTGTGGTGACGCGCCGGACGCAGTACCAGTTGCGGCGCGCCGAAGAACGCCTCCACATCGTGGAGGGGCTGGTGATCGCCCTCCGGCGCATCGACGAAGTGATCGCCCTGATCCGCCGCGCGAAGAACGTGGAGGAGGCGCGGCAGGGGCTGCAGGAGGGCTTTCTTCTGACCGAGCGCCAGGCGCAGGCGATCCTGGATATGCGCCTCCAGCGGTTGACCGCCCTGGAGCGGGAAAAGGTGGAAAGTGAGCGCAGGGAGCTTGAAGAAAGGATCGCCCACCTTAAGGAGCTCCTGGCGCGGGAGGACCTGATCCGGGGCGTGATCCGGACCGAGCTTCTCGAGTTCAAGGAAAAGTTCGGGGATACCCGGCGCACGCAAATCGTCGGTCCCCCCCCGGAGGTTTCCAGGGAAGACATTATCCCTGAGGAGATCGTGGTGATTACCCTCACCCGGCGCGGCTACATCAAGCGGATCCCCGTCCAGGTCTACCGCGGCCAGCACCGGGGGGGACGGGGGGTCACTGCCCTCACGACCCGCGACGAGGACTTTGTGGAGCACCTCTTTGTCACCACAACCCTTCACTACCTCCTGTTCTTCACGAACAAGGGGAAGGTTTACCGCCTCAAGGTCTACGATCTCCCTGAGGGGAGCCGCCAGGCGAAGGGGGTCGCCCTGGTCAACCTCCTCCCGCTGGCCGGGGATGAGGAGGTGACGGCGGTGATTCCCCTGCGGGAGTACGGCGAGGAGCATTATCTGTTCCTTGCGACGAAGCAGGGGATGGTGAAGAAGGGAAGGCTCAGAGAGTACGAATCAGCCCGGAGAGACGGGATTATTGCCCTCCGCCTGCACCCCGGGGACGAGCTGATCGGGGTTAAGCTTACCGGCGGGGAAAGCGAACTGCTTCTTGCGACCCGCGCCGGACTGGTGCTGCGCTTCCACGAGGAGGAGGTGCGTCCGATGGGGCGCACCGCTGCCGGGGTGCGGGGGATCCGCCTCCGGCCCGGCGATGAAGTGGTCGGGATGGAGCAGGTGCGGCCGCAGGGGCAGCTGCTGGCTGCGACGGAGAAAGGCTACGGAAAGCGGACCCTGCTCGAAGAGTACCGGCGGCAGGGGCGCGGCGGAAAAGGGATTATTACCCTGAAGGTAACGGAGCGGAATGGGCCCCTCGCGGGGATCAAGGTGGTGGGCGAGCAGGATGAGGTGCTCCTGATGAGCGGCGAAGGAAGCATGATCAGGCTCGCGGTCCGGGAGATACCCCAGCAGGGGCGCGCCACCCAGGGGGTCCGGCTGATGCGCCTGGAGCCGGGAGACCGGCTGGTTGCCCTCGCGAAAGTTCCTTCATCAGGATTCCGGGAGAAAAATTCTTTTCCTTCAGGTTAAATTCGGGTTAAAATCGCAAACCGTTTATCTTGCCAGGGAAGGCTGCATGGAGTAGAATAACAGCAAAGGAGAGCGGATGGAGAAAGGACGGGTTGCAAATGGAGGCGAAGGGAACCTGGAGACTGAAAAAAGGGCTTGCGGAAATGCTTAAAGGCGGAGTGATTATGGATGTCACCACGCCGGAACAGGCGAGGATCGCCGAGGCTGCCGGGGCCTGTGCGGTGATGGCCCTGGAACGGGTTCCTGCCGATATCAGGGCCGCCGGGGGGGTCGCCCGGATGGCCGATCCCGACGTGATTTTGCGGATTATGGACGCGGTTACCATCCCGGTGATGGCGAAGGCCCGGATCGGGCATTTTGTGGAGGCCCAGATTCTCGAGGCTTTGGGTGTGGACTACATCGATGAGAGCGAGGTTCTCACACCTGCAGACGAGTTTCACCACATCGACAAGCACCGGTTTCGTGTTCCCTTCGTCTGCGGGGCGCGCGACCTTGGCGAGGCCCTGCGGAGAATCGGGGAAGGGGCGGCGATGATCCGGACGAAGGGGGAGGCGGGGACCGGCAATATCGTGGAGGCGGTGAGGCACATGCGCACCGTCATGGGCGAGATTCGCTGGCTGCAGAGCCTCCCTCCTGAAGAGTTGATGGCCGCTGCCAAGAAGCTGGGGGCACCTTTTGAGCTGGTGAAGGAGGTCGCCGCATCGGGGCGCCTCCCCGTTGTCAACTTCGCGGCGGGCGGAATTGCCACACCGGCCGATGCTGCTCTGATGATGCAGCTGGGTGCGGACGGGGTCTTTGTGGGGTCCGGCATCTTCAAGTCCTCCGATCCTGCGGCGCGGGCGCGGGCGATCGTGGCCGCGGTGACCCATTACAACGACCCGCAGGTGCTGGCGGAAGTCTCGCGGGGTTTGGGCGAAGCGATGCGGGGTCTGGAGCTTGCCGCTCTCGCCCCGGAAGAGCGCCTGGCGGTCCGGGGCTGGTAGCCGGGAGTGCAGGTTCTCAAGGCAAAAAAACCGCCGCGGAAATGCCCGGAGGCAGCGAAGCAAAAACCGTTTAAGGAAGGGACCTGAAGAAGTGAAAGCCGGTGTTTTAGCGATGCAGGGGGCCTTTCGGGAGCACGCCCAAGCCCTGGAGCGCTGCGGCTGTGACGTTGTGGAGGTGCGGAAGCCCCGGGACCTGGAGGGGATCGAGGCCCTTGTTCTTCCCGGCGGGGAAAGCACTACGATTGGGAAGCTGGTCTTCGATTTTGGACTGGCGGAGCCGATCCTGGAAGAGGCGCAGAAAGGCCTCCCCATTTTTGGGACCTGCGCCGGAGCAATTCTCCTCGCCCGCGAGATCGTGGGGAGCGACCAGAAGCGGCTGGGGTTGATGGACATCAGGATCTGCCGGAACGCCTACGGCCGGCAGGTGGACAGCTTCGAGACCCAACTGGAAATTCCGTGCCTGGGCGCCGATCCCTTTCCGGCCGTTTTTATCCGCGCCCCCTTGATCGAGGCGGCAGGCCCTGGGGTTGAGGTGCTGGCCCGGTACAGGGAGGGAATCGTCCTGGCGCGGCAGGGGAAGCTGGTTGCGGCAACCTTTCACCCCGAACTGACGCCGGATCTTCGCCTGCACCGCTATTTTCTGAATCTTGCGGCAGCCGGAAAAAAATTTTGAGAAAAATTTGCCTCTTTCCTGCTTATGTGGTATAATCGCGGCAAGGGAACCAGGTGTTCCGCCAGCGCCTGGGGCGAGGAGGCCCATCCTGAAAGGCGCGGGAGAGGCTGCATGCGCCGAGCGGTACAGTATGGTTTGACGGCAAAAGGGCGATGAAGGGGCCAAGTACAGCAGTCCTGTTTTCTTCCAGAGAGCCGGCGGCTGGTGGGAGCCGGCGGGCAGGCGGCTGGAATCCCCCCTGGAGCTGACCCCGCAAACCGGCTCCGGCCGGGTGAAGGGGTACGGTGGATTCCGTTAACGACCGGAAAGGGGGTCGCGGCTTACTGCGCCGTGGACCAAATTGGGTGGCAACGCGGGGAAGACCTCTCGTCCCATAACGGGGCGGGGGTTTTTTGTTACGTCTACTTTGCCGAGGAGGAGAAAAATGGAGGAGAAACAGTACCTGATGCTGCCGGGGCCTACGCCGGTGCCCCCCCGGGTCCTGCGGGCTCTGGCCAGGCCGATGATCAACCACCGGGGGCCCGAATTTAAGGCGCTGCTGGAGGAAGTAACAGAGGGGTTGAAGAAGGTCTTCCGCACCCAGAACGAAATCATCATCTTTCCCTCGGCAGGAACCGGGGCGATGGAGGCTGCCGTTGCGAACTTCGTTTCACCCGGAGAAAAGGTTTTGGTGGTTTCCATTGGGGTTTTCGGGGACCGCTTTGCGGAAATCGCCGGGCGCTTTGGCGCCCGGGTTGAGAAGCTGGATTTTCCCTGGGGGACGGCCGCAGATCCGGCGGCTGTTGCGGATGTCATTAAAAAGGACGAAAAACAGGAGATCAGGGCCGTCTTTGTCACGCACAATGAAACCTCGACTGGCGTGACCAACGATCTGCGGGGGCTGCGCAGCGCCCTGGGGGACCACCCGGCTCTTTTCATCGTGGACGCGGTGAGCAGCCTGGGGGCAATGGAGCTGGAAACCGATGCCTGGAACATCGACGTGGTTGTGGCGGGCTCGCAGAAGAGCTTTATGATTCCACCCGGTCTCTCTTTTTTGTGCCTCAGCCCCCGCGCCTGGGAGGCTGCCGCCCGCTGCACCAACGCCCGCTACTACTGGGATGTGGAGGCCGCCCGCAAGTCGGCGGCGAAGGGCCAGACGCCCTATACCCCGGCGCTTCCCCAGCTTTCGGCCCTTGTCGAGTCCCTGAAGATGATCGAGGCCGAGGGGCTGGAGAACATCTTTGCGCGCCACAGGCGGCACCGGGAGATGGTGCGCCAGGGGGCGCGGGCGCTCAACCTCGAACTGCTCGCAGCAGACGAGGTTGCCTCAAGCGCCGTGACCGCCGTTTTGAGCCCCGCCGGGATCGAGGCCAACACCATCCGCCGGGTGCTCCGGGAGAAGTTCAACGTGGTGGTGGCTGGCGGCCAGCGCCAGCTCGAGAACAAGATCTTCCGGATCGGGCACCTGGGCTATGTTCAGGATCTGGACATTATTGCCGTGCTTGCCGCCCTGGAAATGACCCTTGACCTCTGCGGCCATCCGGTGGAGCTGGGGCGGGGGGTCAGGGCGGCCCAGAAGGTTGCGCTTGCCGCAGCCGGGGAAGGAGGGAGTTGAGGAGGATGGAGCACGCGGAGAACACAAGGCCGAGAATTCTCGTGGGCGACAAGATTGTCGACGAAGCCCTGGAAATGCTCCGCCAGGAGGCGGAGGTGGACGTCAGGATCGGGATCAGCCAGCCGGAACTGGAGGAGATCATTGAAAACTACGACGCCCTGATCGTGCGGAGCGTCCCGCTGGTGACGGAGGAGGTCCTGCGCCGGGGAAAAAAGCTGAAGGTTGTGGGGCGTGCCGGAAACGGCGTTGACAACATCGATGTGGATGCGGCTACCCGCTATGGTGTAGTGGTGGTCAACACCCCCGACAGCAACAGCATTTCCGCTGCAGAGCAGACCATTGCCCTGATGCTGGCGGCGGCCCGGAATCTTCCACAGGCCCACCATGTGGTGAAGAGCGGAGGGTGGGGGCGGAGCCGCTTCATGGGAAACGAGCTTTACGGGAAGACCGTGGGGATCGTGGGTTTGGGCCGGATCGGGTCTCTGGTTGCGACCCGTTTGAAGGCCTTCGGAATGCGGGTGATTGCCTACGACCCCTACATCCCGCTGGAGCGCTTCAAGCGGTTTGGGGCGGAGCGCAAGGAAACTCTGAACGACCTGGTGCGGGAGGCAGATATGATCACCGTCCATACGCCGAAGACCGAGGAGACCATCGGAATGATCGGGGCCGAGCAGTTCCGGATTGCAAAGCGGGGGGTCAGGGTAGTGAACTGCGCGCGGGGCGGCATTATTGATGAAAAGGCCCTGGCCGACGCTCTTCGGGAGGGGATCGTTGCCAGCGCCGCCCTGGACGTTTTCACCAAGGAGCCGTGCACGGGGAATCCCCTGCTCGAATTCGACAACGTGGTCGTTACCCCCCACCTGGGGGCGACCACTTACGAGGCGCAGCACCGGGTGGGGACGGATGTCGCCGCCTACGTGCTGGGAGCCCTGCGGGGGGAGATCGTCCCCAATACGGTGAACCTTCCCTGCCTCCTGGGAGAAGAGATCAACACCCTGCGCCCCTACTTTTTGCTTGCGGAGCAGCTGGGGAAGCTTTACTACCAGCTGGAAAAGGCTCCCGTGGAGCGGGTGGAACTTACCTACAGCGGCGAAATTGCCAGGAGGGAAACGGGGATTATCACCCTTGCCTTCCTGAAGGGGCTTCTCAAGCCTGTTATGGGCGACAACGTGAACATGGTCAACGCCGGCTGGCTTGCCGAAAACCGCGGCATCCGGGTCTTTGAACGGCAGGACGAAGGGAGCAGGTCCGGCTATGTGAACCTGATCACGGCAAAGATCGCCGGGAACGGGACCCAGGCCGAGTATGCCGGAACCATCGCCTGGGACAACGGGCCGCGCATTGTCCAGGTGAACCGCTACAAGATGGACATCATTCCCACCCCCTACATGCTTTTTGTGGACCACATCGACCGGCCGGGGGTGATCGGCCCCTTTGCCTCGGTGCTCGGGCAGGCCCAGATCAACATCGCCATGATGCAGGTCGGCCGCTGCACCCGGGGCGAAGAGGCGCTGATGACCCTGAGCGTGGACTCGCCTGTCGATGAGGAGACCCTGGAAAAGCTGCGCCGGGTGGGCGGAATCCTCAACGTCAAGGTCGTTTCTCTGTAGCGTCTGCTTGCAGTTCCGCTCCAGACGGCGGCGGTGGGATTGGCCTCCCGGAAGGCATTGCCGCGTTTCTGCTGCGGCCTCCGGAGGCCGGGCCGCTTTGAGGCGGGGAGAACGGGGGAAGCCAACCAAGGAGAAGGAGTGAAAGACCTTGCTCGATCTGAAATTTATCCGAACCCATCCCGAGGTTGTGAAAGAGGCTCTTATAAGGCGCGGGAACACCTTCAATGTAGACGAGGTTCTTGCCTGGGACGAGGCCCGCCGCGGGCTGCTCGCGGAAGGAGAACAGCTCAGGCACCGCCGGAACACCCTCTCCGAGGAGGTGGGGCGCTTAAAGGCGGCAAGACAGGACGCCACGGGATTGATTCAGGAAGTGAAGGAAATTTCCCGCCGGATCAAGGAGATCGACCAGGAGCTTGCGGACCTCGCGCAAAAGCTCGAGGCGGCCCTGCTCTTGATTCCCAACATTCCCCACTCCTCGGTGCCCGTCGGCCCCGACGAGACGGCAAACGTGGTTCTGCGGGTGGAGGGGGAGCCCCGGACCTTCTCCTTCCCGCCGCGCCCCCACTGGGAGATCGGGGAGGCGCTCGATATCCTGGACTTCGCCCGGGGGGCCAAGATCGCCGGGGCGAGGTTCACGGTGCTGAAGGGGTGGGGGGCGCGGTTGGAGCGCGCCCTGATCAACTTCATGCTCGATCTCCACGTCAGGGAGCAGGGGTACACGGAGATCTTTCCCCCCTTTCTGGTGAACCGGGCCACCATGACCGGAACCGGCCAGCTCCCTAAATTTGAGGAGGACATGTTTCTCTGCAACAGAGAAGACCTCTTTTTGATCCCGACGGCGGAGGTGCCGGTTACCAACCTCTTCCGGGACGAAATCCTCCCCGGGGACGCCCTGCCCATTTCCCTGACGGCGTACAGCGCCTGCTTCCGGGCCGAGGCGGGGGCTGCGGGAAGGGACACCCGGGGGCTGATCCGGCAGCATCAGTTCAACAAGGTGGAGCTGGTGAAGTTCACCAGGCCGGAGGATTCCTACGCCCAGCTGGAGCAGCTCACGGATGATGCCGAGGAGGTGCTGCGGCGCCTGGGCCTCCCCTACCGGGTGGTTGTCCTCTCCACCGGGGACCTGGGTTTTGCGGCCGCAAAAACCTACGACCTGGAGGTCTGGTTTCCGAGCGCCGGCTGCTACCGGGAGATTTCGTCCTGCAGCAATTTCGAGGACTTCCAGGCGCGGCGCGCCAACATCCGCTACCGGCCGGAGCCCGGGGCGCGCCCCCGCTTTGTCCACACGCTGAACGGGTCCGGGCTTGCGGTGGGGCGCACCCTTGCGGCGATTCTGGAGAACTACCAGCAGGAGGACGGCTCGGTTGTCATTCCCCCTGCCCTGCGCCCGTATCTCGGCACCGACGTTATCCCTGCTTAAAATATCTTTCCAGGAGGCCCTTCAGGGCGCGGGCATGGCGGGCCTCATCCCTTGATGATTCGTCCAGGACATCGTGGGCTTCGTCGATACCGGCTTCTTTGGCTCTGACGGCGGCCTGTTTTTTGCCGTTGTTTGCCTCGATTTCGCCCTGGAGCATTTTTTCAATGTTCGACCTGGTGTCGGAAATGAGGCCGTTGAGCTCTGCGAATCTGGCCGCATGCCAGGCTTCATCCATCGCAATGGACCTGAGCACCTCTGCCACCTCTGGGAACCCTTCTCTCTGGGCCTGCCGCGCCATCGCGAGGTAAAGCCCAACCTCCATCGTTTCTCCTCGAAACTCTCGCTTCACGTCTTCCTCCACAACAGTTCCCCTGGCCACTCCTGTTTTGTTCTCGTTAATAAGATTCATAAAAAACCCTCCTTTGCCTTTGTAAGGTTTTAAAATCAACCGGTGTTAGTAATAGCACTAATTATTATATTAGATATCGACCTGAAAAATTCCTCCTTTTCTAAAAAAACTTTTAAAAAATTTTTTCGAAGCAAATCGGCTCCTTGCTGATGCCTCATCACAGGACTCTCGCCTCCTGACAACCTCCTTCCTTGCGGACAGGGATGACTCAGGGCTGCGCTGGCTTGACAGGGAAGGGAGCGTGTGCTATACTGGCTGCAGAGGCGGCGCGGGTTTTCCCGTGCTCGTTGCTCCTGTTGGAGGGGTGTCCGAGCGGCTTAAGGAGGCGGTCTTGAAAATCGTTGGGCTCCTTGCGGGCCCCGTGGGTTCGAATCCCACCCCCTCCGCCATTTCAGAGGCATCATCTGTTTTGCGCCCGTAGCTCAACTGGATAGAGCGACAGACTACGGATCTGTAGGTTGGGGGTTCAAGTCCCTCCGGGCGCACCATAACATAATTTTGTAAATTTTTTTGCGGAGAGATGGCCGAGCTGGCTGAAGGCGATCGCCTGCTAAGCGATTAGGCGGGGCTTAAACCCTGCCTCGAGGGTTCGAATCCCTCTCTCTCCGCCATTTTAATACATTCGTTTATTTTGCGCCCGTAGCTCAGGAGGATAGAGCAGCGGTTTCCTAAACCGCGTGTCGGGGGTTCGAGTCCCTCCGGGCGCGCCATTTTCTCCTTGCAGGGGAGCGTGGAAGCAACGGAGCTGCCCGATGGGGAAAACTCCAGGTCGGCGCCGGTAAGCGCGGCAGATCAGGCGGACGAAAAGTTTATGAAGGAGGCCCTCAGGGAAGCCCGCCGCGCCGCTGCCAAAGGGGAAGTGCCGGTGGGTGCGGTGGTTGTAAAAGAGGGAAAGATCATCGGGCGCGGGCACAACTTGCGGGAGCGCCTCGGTGATCCCACAGCCCATGCCGAGCTTCTTGCCCTCCGGGAGGCTGCCCAGGTTGCCGGCGGGTGGCGCCTGAATGAGTGCACCCTGTATGTGACGATGGAGCCCTGCCCGATGTGCGCGGGAGCGGCGATTCAGGCGCGCCTGAAGCGGCTCGTCTACGGGGCGCGGGACCCCAAGGGAGGGGCGGCGGGAAGCTGCGTCGATCTTCTGGGGCAGGACTGCTTCAACCACCGGGTCGAGGTCGCGGGCGGCGTCTGCGAGGAAGCCTGCGCCCGGATCCTGAGGGAGTTTTTCCAGTTCCTGCGCAGGGGCGCGGGAGCCCCGACCGAAGGGGATGAAGATTCGGTTCCCTGATTTAAGGCAGACTCTCCGGCGTTTTTGGATTCAAGAGGAAACCAGCTGGTTTTTGCCGTTTCATGGAAACAGGTGTGGCGCGGAGAGGTGGCTGAGTCCGGTTGAAAGCGCTCGACTCGAAATCGAGTAGGCGGGCCGAAACCTGCCTCGTGGGTTCGAATCCCACCCTCTCCGCCAAATAAAGCTGTGCTTAGCTCGACTCCCTTTTCACCGCTTCGCTGGAAGGTGAAAAGGGTTTTTTGCAGCCGGAAGAATTTTAATTTGCATCTTCGCCAGCTAATTCTGAGGCAGCAATAAGCCCTGCTTTAATTATTAATTCTGCCGGAATTGCTTCATATATTTTTCCTTCTACTTCAAGAGTTCTGCACTCCGAAGGGCCGCAAACATCACAGCAGGGACTGCGGCCGACCCTTCCTTCAATCCAATCCTCCAGCGGGCGGTTGTTAATCCAAATTCGATTCGACTGTAAGGGATCTTCTTTGAACTCTGCAACAGAAAGTTCTTCCTTTTCTACAATAACTTCAATTCCTAACGGAGCGAGAGATTGCTTGAGGGTGGAAACTGCCCTGTCAACCTCTTTCTCTGTTGATCCACATCTTGGACATGTTTCTCCCTCGAATATCAATCTTTGCCACCTGATTTTTAGCAGCTTTCCTGCGGTATTTTCTGTTGATTCTCTGGGGGCCGGTCCACATGCATCACATCCACAGCCTTTTTGTTCTTGTACAGTCACGCTGTTGGTTTTTGCTCCAATTTTCTTTGCCATATTACTGCCTCCTTTTATTGAGTTTTTTTGATAGCCTCGACCTTTCCTTGTTGAGAAGTTGTTCAGAAAACTGCAGACTTCTTGAAATGCTTTCTGATTTATCCTGCAATAGACCCACCTTCCTTCTTTTTTTGTTGTGATAAGACCTGCGTTTACAAGTTCTTTAATGTGATGAGAAATTGTGGGGATAGTAATGTTTAAGGATTTTGACAAGTCTTTAATGCAGGTTTCGTTTCGGTTGAAAGGCTCATTTCCTTCACATTTACATTCTTTTTTGTGAACCGATAACAATATTTTTATCCTGTTTTCATCGGCGAGGGTTTTGAAAATTCTGGTGAAGTTTTTAATATTTTTGTTCATAGTTGGCCTCTTACTGTTTTGATAGTTTGATAATCATCTAAATATTAGCAATCTGGATAATCTCTTGTCAAGGAAAGCTTTTTGCCGCCCCCCAAAAAAAAGCGAAGGGGGGTTTTGCTTATGGCACCGCTTCCTCAAAGAAAACGGAACAACGGGAAATCCCTCCTGGCTGCTCTTAAAAATAGGCCCTTTTTCCTGAACTTGCCGGCAAGCAGCAGGAAAAATGGGATTCGTATCGAATTGTAATTTCAACTCTGGCACCGTTTTCCATTTGGGAGAGGGATTTCGGTCTGCTTGCTTGCGAAGACCGGCTGGAATCGCATGTTGTCGTGAGGGGAGCGCATGAGGGAAGCGATCGCTTTAAACTGGCACACTCTTTGCAATCAATCAATCAATCAATCAATCAATCAATCAATCAATCAATCAATCAATCAATCAATCAATCAATCAATCAATCACCGATAATCTTAACCACGTTCTGAGGTTTCTGGCGGGCGTTGCAGGGCGCTTATCGCGCGTTTGGGCGCGCGCTTTTTTATTTTTTGGATTCAAAAAGGAAGCGGGGTGAAAGGAACAGGCAGAAAGGGATCACCCGATAATATATATTCCGAAAGTTTTGATGGGGGGGGCTTTTTATGTTCTGGAGGGGCTTGAAGGATTCGCTTAAAGGGAGGCTCCTGGCCTGGTTCCTTGTGATTGCCTTCGTTCCGCTCGGAATCATCGTGGCCAGCCAGCAGTATACGGCGCGCAAGGAACTGACTGAACTCGGGAAAAACAGCATGGCCGCCCTTTCCCGCACGCTTTCCGCCGGAGTCGACAACTTTCTCAAAGAGACGTTCAGCCAGATCGAGGCAATAGCCGCCTCACCCGTTTTTGCCTCCGGGGAGCGGGACCGGATTTCGGCCGAGCTCGTGAGGCTCAAGAGCACGCTGCCCGCAGAAATCGAACTCGTCTTTTTTGCCCCACCCGACGGGAAGGCGATCAACTCCGCGGGCGCGGAAGTAGACATGAGCGGGCGCGGCTACTTCCAGAAAGCGCTGCAGGGCGAGCGTGCAGTATCGGAGGCGCGGACTAGCCAAACTACCGGGACGAAGGTGATTTCCCTTGCCGTTCCTGTGGTGCGGGAAGGAAAAGTGATTGGGGTTTTCGGCGGGAATGTCGGGTTCGAGCGCTTTGCTGCTGATGTGGAGGCGACCCGCTTCGGCAGGGACGGCTACGCCTATCTGGTGGACGCGCAGGGAGTGGCGATCGCGCACCCCGATCCGAACCAGATATTCAAGCTCAACATCACGAAGTCTGAGTCCGAAAGCCTGAACCGGGTGGGCAGCGAGATCATCAAGGGGGGAGAAGGATTTGACCGCTACGTATTCAAGGGAATCGACAAGTTCGTTGCCTGGTCGCCGGTAAAGAGCGCCGGCTGGGCGGCGGTTGTCACCTCTCCGGTGCAGGAGTTCCTGGCTCCCGCCGGGGCGATTATGAGGTCTGCGATTTACGGAAGCATCCTCCTCGCCGTCTTGGTGGCGGTGCTTGCCTTTATCATCGCCGGCGGAATTGCCAATCCGGTTGTGCGGTTTGCGTCCCAGGCGGAAACCCTTGCGACCGGCGACCTCCGCGTTGAGGTGCAGGAAAACTACGGTGCAGAACTCGGCGTTCTGGGCAGGGCCCTCAGGAAAATGGTGGCGAACACGCAGGCGATTGTGGGAGCCGTCAAGGAGGCGGTTGCCAACCTGGACGGGGCGGTGAGGGAGATCTCCCGGACCTCTGAAGAGTCCGCGCGGGCCTCCGAGCAGGTAGCGGAGGCGATCGGCCAGGTCTCCGCAGGGGCGCAGGATACGGCAAACACCGTGACAGCGATTACGCAGGCTTCAGAAGAGAGCCTGAGGCGCACTCAGGCGCTGGAGCAGCGGATTGAAGATATTGCCGCCAGCACCGAAGAAACGGCGGCCCGCACAAAAGAAGGTGAAAAGTTGATGGAGGAGCTTGCCTCCAAGATAGAAGAAACCGCGGCCAAGACCGGAACCCTGCGCGAGGTCATGAACGTGCTGGAGGAGCGCGCCCGCCAGATCTCGGGAATCGCGGACGTGATCACGGGAATCGCGGACCAGACGAACCTCCTCGCCCTGAACGCTGCGATCGAAGCCGCCCGCGCCGGGGAGCACGGGCGCGGCTTTGCGGTGGTGGCCGAGGAGGTGCGCAAGCTCGCCGAGCAGTCCCGGACCCAGGCGGGAGAAGTGGCTGCCGTAGTCGGAAAAATCGCCGAGGACATTGCCCGCGCGGTGCAGGCTGCGGAGGAGGCCGGGGCGCGGGTGGCGGAGCAGAGGGCCGCCGGAAAGGACTCTCTCGAGCACTTTCTTGCCATCGCGCAAGGCGCGTCGAAGATAAACGGCCTGCTCGGCCAGATCAGGGAGGAAGCGAAGACGGTGCGGGAGCAGAGCGAGCGCGTCAACCGCGAGGTGGCGAGCATTGCTGCCCTTTCCCAGGAGAATGCCTCCTCCGCCGAAGAAATCAGCGCGGCGGCGGAAGAGATGAGCGCCTCTGCCGAAAGCATCAGCAGCTATGCCCGGAACCTCGTGGAGTTGATGGAAAAGCTCAAGGAGGCAAGCGATCGCTTCGTAATTTAAATATGAGTGTCATGGGGGGCGCCGCGGCGCCCATGCCTTAGCCGTCGTTGATTCATCGCATATTAGGAATTGAATCTTAAAATTGTTTGTGAAATTTTTGAACAACAGCAGGAAAAATAGGGACCTATGTCGAAGGTAAATTTAGTACCTCTGGCATAGTTTTCCTCTTTACGGGATGTCCGGAGAGATTTTAAGATATCTAGCTTTTTTGATGAAAAACCATTAGAATTACGGACTGTCAGGGGTGTATTTGATGGCTGGCACGTTCTTTGCCAATCAATCAATCAATCAATCAATCAATCAATCAATCAATCAATCAATAATTGTATCTATTAATATTTTTGCAAAACCACAATTTGCTTTTATGAGCATTCCGGCTTTTTTCAAAAGCACAGGTCGGGGGGTTTTGAACCCGGTCCCTGTGCTTTTTGCTTTTTAAGACGGGCGAATCTGGTGCCTGCTGCGGCACCTTAAGCAAATATTAAAAATCTGGAGGGATGGAAGTTGGCTGACGAAAAAACACTGGCACTGCCCCCGTCGCGCGTGGGGGCCGGCAAGACCGAGACGAAGGAGGCGGGTGTTGCTCTCAAGGATCAGGTCGACAGGCGGAGGCTTGAGGCACAGCGCAGGCAGGCGCGGACCTACGCCAAGCAGCAGCAGATTGCAGAGCGCATCGCTGCTGCCACAGATGAGCTTTCCGCCGGGGTTCAAGAGGCTTCAAGTGCCTGCGAAGAACTGAAGTCCGCGATGGATCAGATTGCTTCGGGCGCTGAACAGGCCGGTGGAGCCTGCGAGGAGTCTCTTGCTGCTATCACCCAAATACTCGGTAACATCGAAAGGGCTGCGGAGGCCGTAAGGGTTTCTTTAGAAAGAGGAGTGGCTATCCAGAACCTTGTGGGCGTTAACTCCGGAGAGATCGAAGGGTTGATCCAGGGGATAAATGACGCCGCCGACAAGAATGCAGAATCCGCGCGCCTGGTAGGGGAGCTAGAGCGGGAAGCAGAGAATATCGGAAACATCGTGTCTACCGTCGTCAACATTGCCGACCAGACCAACCTGCTGGCCCTGAATGCTGCCATTGAGGCGGCCCGGGCGGGAGAGCATGGGAAGGGGTTTGCTGTTGTTGCCGACGAGGTGCGGACACTTGCGGAAACCTCGGAAAAGGCCGCCAACGACATCAGGGAGTTAGTGGGGATTATCCAGAGCGAGGTGCGGGTTATTGCTGAAGAGATCAACAAGGCCGCGGAAGTAGCGCGCCAGGAGGTGGAAAAAGGCAAGGGCGTTACTGCGGATCTGGCGAGGATAGCCAGAGACATGGCAGAGGTTGTAGAGGGCTCGCGGGAGATCGACAAGCTTTCCCAAGAGTCCGTGGGTGTTGCCGAGTCCTTCCGTAACGGTTCTGCTCAAATCGCCAAAACAGCAGAGGAGCAGGCGCAGGCCTCTCAGGAAGTTTTGGGATCTGTTGAGCAGCAGACCAAAGCCCTGGAGCAGATTTCTACGAGCGCTGCGGAACTCGCCGAGATGGCCGAAGTCTTGCGTTCCTCAACTGATGTTCAGAAATCTGCCGAGAATTTAGCTGCTGCCGCCGAGGAGCTGTCTGCGGCAATTGCTGAAATGAACCAGTCGGCCCAGCAGATCATGACGGCCCTGCAGCAGATATCTCAGGGTGCTGCTCAACAGGCAAAGGCAGCAGAAGATTCCGCGACCGCGGCAGGACAGATGGACCAGGGGGTGAACGTAATTCTCGACAAGGCGAATGCTTCCCTCGAGCGCATTCAGGCGCTCTCCGAGCTGTTGGGGCGCAACAAGGCAAATGTGGATGACCTTATTGCCGGAGTTGAGTCCGCACTGCGGGCTAATATAGAGAATGTCCAGAAGATCCGGCAGCTGGAAAAAAGGACGCGCCAGATCGACAAAATTGTGGATACCATCGTTAATGTGGGGATCCAGACCAATATGCTCGCGGTCAGCGGGGCAATCGAGGCGGCGCGCGCCGGGGAATACGGGAAAGGCTTTGCAGTTGTTGCTTCGGACATCAGGAACCTCGCCCAGGACAGTGCCAGGAACGCCGAGCAGATCAAGGACCTCGTCAAGGCAATTCAGGAGCAGGTGCAGGTGGTGCTCAGGGACGTAGAAGCAGTAGGGGAAACAACAAAACAGGAGGTAGAAAAGGCGCGCAAGATTACCCAGGACCTGGTGACCATCGAGCAGGACATGAAGCTGGTTGTAGAGAGCGCCCGCGAGGTTGCCGACAACGCCACCCAAATTGCTGCTGCTGTGGGTCAGGCGCGCAAGGGCGTGGAACAGATTGCTACTGCTGCCCAGGAGGCGGCCTCGGCTGCTGAGGAGGCGGCAGCGGCGGCGCGCCAGCAGGCTTCTGGAGCCGAAGAGCTGGCGCGGGCGATCGAGGAGATTGCTGCAATGGCGGACGAGTTGCAGCAACTGTAGGGGGGTCCCCGATGGCAGATGAAACCAGGCAGTTTGTTTCCTTTTACCTTGGCAAGGAGAAATACGGGGTTGACATTGAATTTGTGCAGGAAATTATCAGAATGCCTGCACTGACAAAGACGCCTCTTGCCCCTCCTTATGTAGAAGGCCTGGCCAACCTTAGGGGCACGATCCTCACCGTGGTGAACAGCAGGGTGCGTTTTGGCCTCGAGCGGAGGGACTTTGACGAAGCGAGCCGCGTCATCGTGGTCGACTATCAAGGAAGAAAACTGGGATTTGTTGTGGACCGCGTTTCTGATGTCGTGACTGTGGCCCTCAAGGATATCGAGGCCAGGGAAGCAGGGCGCGACGAGTTCGTTGAGGGAGTAGCTAAAACAGGAGAAGAAGATGCCCTGGTGCTGGTAGTCAATGTGGCCCGGCTTTTTCCGCGCCTTGAGAAAAGAACCGGGGCGGTGGCGCGACGCGCTGCCTCGGGGGATGTCCGGGAAAGATTGGAAGGCGACCAGGGCCAGGAGCGCCAGTTTGTCAGCTTTCGCGTGAGGGACGAAGAATACGCCATTGACATCATGGATGTGCAGGAGATTTTGCACCTTCCCAAGACGATCAGCAAGGTGCCCGGCGCCCCCGACTACTGCGAGGGAGTGGCCACCTTAAGGGGGAAGCTCCTTCCTCTCGTTCGCCTGGGAAGCCTGCTTGGCATGGGTGATGGGGAGCTTGACGAGCGGTGCCGCGTTGTTGTGGTAAACCTCGTCAACGATCTGAGGAGAATCACCGCCGGTTTTGCCGTTGACAGCGTTTCGGAGGTTCTCCGGGTGTCTGAAAAGCAGATCGAACCTGTTCCCGCCCTCCTCAGAACGAAGGACTCGGAGTTTATCAGCGGAGTGTGCAAGCTCGGCGAAGAGAGGCTCGTGAACATCCTTGATGCCGGGAAACTGTTCAGTGCCGCCTCGGGCTTCGAGTCCGCGGTGTTCGATCAGGATCAGGAAGCCGAAGCCCAGGAGAGCCAGGACCTGGGGAATGACGAGGACCAGTATGTCACTTTTTTGCTTGCAGGGGAGGAATACGGCGCCCCCATCTCCCAGGTGCAGGAAATCATCAGGGTTCCCCAAATCTTTGCCGTTCCCAAAGCACCGGAGTTTATCGAAGGAGTTGTCAACATCAGAGGGCAGGTGATCCCTGTTGTCGACCTGCGCACACGCTTCGGGTTGGAGAAGCAAAGCAGGAGCGAGGCGCACAGGATCGTCGTGGTCGACCTCGGTGATACCAGGACGGGGCTGATTGTTGATGCGGTGCGCGAAGTCCTGAAGATCCCCCGGCGGGATGTTGAACAGGTTCCCGAGGTCTTCCTGGAGTCTGATGACACCGGTTTTTTGAGCGGGATCGGGAAGGCGCGTCGGGGGGAGCGCATCCTGATTCTGCTTGACCTTTTGCGCCTCCTTAACAAAGAGGAAAGGAGCGAATTAGAGAGGTTTCGTGAAGAGACGGATCAGAGTTCTGGTGGTTGACGACTCTGCCCTTATGAGGAAGTACCTCAGGAAGATCCTCGAGGAAGACCCCGGCCTCGAAGTTGTCGAGATGGCGCGGGACGGAGAAGAAGCTGTAGAAAAGAACCTTGCACTGAGACCCGATGTAATCACTCTTGACTTGAATATGCCCAAAATGGACGGACTTACCGCCCTCCAGTATATCATGCACACCGCCCCTTGCCCTGTGGTGGTCATTTCTTCTCTCACCCAGCGGGGGGCGCTGGCCACTTTCGAGGCATTTGAGCTTGGAGCGGTGGAGTGCGTCGCGAAGCCTGAGGGAACGGTTTCCCTGGGCATCGACCAGGTGGGCGAAGAAATCAGGAGAAAGGTGAGAGCCGCGGCGCGAGCAAAGGTGAAGAGCCGCGTGCCGGTTTCGGGGCGGCAGCGTGCTGCTGCCCCCCGAAAATCATCAGTTTCTCCGGGGGCTTCGTTCGAAAAGGTTGTTGTTATCGGGGTTTCAACAGGGGGGCCGAAGACCCTTGGCGAAGTCCTGCCCCAACTACCGGGAGATCTTCCTGCTCCGGTGGTGGTTGTCCAGCACATGCCTGAAGGCTTTACCAGGTACTTTGCTTCACGCCTCAATGAAACCTGCGCCCTGCATGTGAAAGAGGCCGAAGATGGGGAGCTCCTTACGAGAGGGTTGATTGTGGTGGCGCGCGGGGGCTATCACCTGAAATTCAGCCGGGGGGCGGGAAAAAAGGAGCTGGTGGTGCGCCTCTCCCGGGAGCCCCGCGGCTCTCTGTACGTTCCTTCGGTGGGAGTTACCCTCCAGAGCCTGCGCCAGCTTATGAAAGATGATCAAATCGTCGGGGTGATGCTCACCGGAATGGGAAGTGACGGCGCGGATGAAATGGCTTTGATTAAGAGGGGAGGGGGCCGCATCATCGCCGAGTCCGAAGAAACGGCCGTTGTTTGGGGGATGCCCCGCGAGGTTTGGGAGCGCGGCGGGGCAGAGGTCCTGGCGCCCGCCTATGAAATCCCCAGGTTGATTGTGGATGCGGTGGAGGGGAGGAAGCTTGAGAGATCTAAAGGAGCTCCTGGGTTTGCTTGAGAGCCGGGACGCGGCGGAGAGGCTGCGGGCGGCGGAGGAGCTGGGTGACTACCCTACATTTGAAGCTGTCAGCGGTCTTGTCTCCCGCCTCGCAAGCGACGAGTGCCGCGCCGTTCAGGAGGCCTGCCTTGTGTCTCTTTGCCGCATTGGAACGGCGGAGGTGGGCGAGGAAGCAGCGAGGCTCCTCAGGAGCAGCAATGCTTACGTCAGAAACGCTGCCGCGGAAATTCTCCAGGAGTTAGGGGATAAAGCGGAGCACGTGGTCAGGGCGCTGCTTTGCGACCCGGATCCCGATGTCCGCCTTCTTGCCGTGAGAGTAGTTGGGGAGGGGCACTTCTCCGGCGCCTTACCCCTGCTCCGCGAGGTTGTGCTGAGAGATCCAGACGTGAACGTAGTGGGGAGCGCGGTGGAGTATTTAGGAGAACTTGGCGGTTCCTCCCAAGACAGGGAGGCGATCTGTCAGGCGCGTTCCCGCTTTTCCAGTCCTTATCTGGATTTTGCTGTGGAGACTGCTCTCTCGAAAATGGGGGTAAATTAGTGAAGAATGACTCCTTCACCATTTCGAAAGATGAATTTGCCCGGCTTACGGACTACATCTGGCGCAAAACAGGCATCTTCTACGACGAGAGCAAGCGCTACTATGTAGAAAAGCGCGTTTTTGAACGCATGCGCCTTGTGGGCCGCGGGGAGTTCCGGGAATACTTCCACTTCCTGCGCAGCGACCCTTTAGAAACGGAGTTCCAGGCCCTGGTGAACCTGCTTACCGTAAACGAGACGTACTTTTTCAGAGAGTACGACCAGCTGAAGTGCTTTGCTGAAGAGGTGCTTCCGGAGATTTTATTCGGCGCCCGCGCTGAGGCCCGGAAGATCAGGATCTGGTCTGCAGGCTGTTCTACCGGCGAGGAGGCCTACACTCTGGCCATCATCTTGCAGGAAATGCTGGATTCTGAAAGCTGCGAGTTTGAAGTGCATGCTACCGACATCAATACGGATGCCCTCCAAAAGGCCAGGAGGGGGGTATACGAGGAGCGCGCCGTCAGGGAAATGCCTCTTCCCTATCTTGAAAAATACCTTGCATGGCGTGGCGGAAGCTACCACGTTTTCCCGGACCTCAAGAAGAAAGTGCGTTTTTATCAGCTCAACCTGCGCGACCGCGCCCGGATGCGCGAGATGCAGGGCTTCGACGCCATCTTCTGCCGGAATGTGCTCATTTATTTCGACGAGAGGTCAAGGCGCGAAGTTGCCCTCCTTTTCTACGAATCACTCCGCCCCGGCGGCTTCATTTTTCTCGGGCATTCCGAGTCGATGAGCAGGATTTCGCCGATTTTTCGGATCAGAAAGTTTAAAAACGCCATTATCTACCAGAAGTGAGGTTCTTGGGATGGGGAGGAGAGTTCTTATTGTCGATGATTCTTCAACAGTGCGGAGCTACCACAGAAAAGTCTTGGAGTCGGTCGGATTTACTGCAGCAGAGGCAGTGAACGGGTGCGAGGCCATAGAAAAGGCTTTGCAGGGGGAGTTCGACATTTACCTGGTGGATATCAACATGACGAAGGGAACAGGCCTCGATTTCCTCAGAGAGGTGCGGGCGAATCCCGAGCTGGCAGCCGTTCCTGCTGTCGTAATCTCCTCTGAAAGAACCTACACCGACCTGAAGATGAGTCTCTGCGCCGGAGCCAACGTTCACTTCGTAAAGCCTGTGGCCCCGCAGGCCTTAGCCGAGGTTTGTCTCATTTTGACCGGGGAGGTTGTGTCCGGTGAGTGATCTGGTGGCCGGCTTCCTCGAAGAGGCTAACGACTTGCTGGAGGATTTGAGCGACCTTGTCCTCGCCCTGGAAAGAAACCCGGAGAATGAAGGAGCGTTAAGAGAACTCTTCCGGTGCGCCCACACCCTCAAGGGGGCCGCCGGCCTTGTGGGGGCCTCTCAGATTTCTGAGGTAACCCATCTTCTTGAAGAACTGCTGGAAAAGATCATTTCCGGTGATCGGGCCTTCACCAGCGAACTCGCCGATATTCTCTTTCAGGGATTCGACTACGTGAAAGAGCTTGTAGCTGCCTTTGCTGCAGGAAGGGCAGGGGACAAGAGGAGGCACGCGGAGGTCCTGGCCATGCTTTCTGGTTTAAGCAAGGTCTCAGGGGTTCCGGTCGAGGCCGCCTCTTTCCCACCCGGGGCAGCGCATGAGTATCTGCTGAAGCTTGCTCCCGAGTCCTGGAAAAAGATTTTTGACTCCATTGAAGAAGGGGTTTACAGCGTCTACCAGGTTGTGTTGAGATTTGACCCCGAGATTTTCTTCACCGGCCAGGACCCCCTCCTCATCATCGAAGATTTCCTGGAAGCGGGGGAGCCTCTTGAGTTTGTTCGCCATGCCGGGGAGCTCCCTTCTCTTGAACAAATCGATCCCGAACGCGCCTACATGTGGTTTGAGATCTACATCAGAAAGGCGCCAGGGAAGGCCCGCGAGCTCGAGGAAATTGTGGAGTTTCTCGATCCCGACCGGAACTTCGTCTTGATCCGGGAAATCAGCTTTGAAAACATCGTGCCAGATCTCGACTTGAGCGAAGGAGCGCGGGTTGGCGTGCAGAGGGTGGTTGGTGAATATGTCAATCGCATCAGAAGCATTTTGCGCGAGCTGCAGCACTCTCTTTCCCGCGGCGCCGCCGGGGAAGCGCCGCTTATAGAGAGAGCTTCCCGGTTAAAGGAGACGGTTTTTCAGGCTGCCGGAGAGACCTACTACCACGCTCCCAGCCGCCGCGTTGTCTTCGCTCTGTGCGTTTTTGCCTGGGCGCTCTGGGATTGCGTTTGCCGCGGGGTTGAAGATGAATCGGAGCCGAAGCTAAAAGAAGCCTTGAATATGATGAACCAGGTCCTGGAGGCTGTCTTTGCCGGCTCCGAAGGTGACGGGGATGGGGCGGAAAAAGAGGCAATCGGAGTCCTGTCCGGGGAGAGAAAGGAGATCTTGGGAGAGATCTTGCGCCAGCAAAGGCTTTGTCTCTCTTTGAACAGGGGCCGGGAGGGCCTCACGGAGCCTTCGCTCCGCCGCGTGCTCTCATCTGTTGCCCTGGCTCTGGGGCGTGGTGATGTTGCCGAGAGGTGCCGGCTTCTTCCGGATCGCGATTGGGACTCTCTTCTTAAAATAGTAGACCTTCTCGAGGCGGAGTTAAGAGGTGAAAACGGGGCCGGCAGCGAGGTTTTTCCGGCCTCCGAGATCCAGGTCCCTGGCGCTCCGGTGCCGGGGATTCGGGGCAAGAGGAGGTTTCTCCGCGTTGAGGAGGCGCGCGTGGAGAGGCTTTTTGAGCTTGCCGGAGAGCTGGTGATTGCCAAAAACAGCCTTCCCTACCTGGTGCGGAAGCTTGAAGCCGTCTGGGGAGTTCCGGAAGCTGCCAGAGAGCTGAAAGAGAAGCATCAGGTGATCGAGCAGATCAGCCGCGAGCTGCAGGACCTTGCAATGAATTTCCGCCTCCTCCCGGTTTCTCAGGTTTTCCAGCGCTTCCCGCGCTTTGTCCGGGACGTCAGCAAAAACCTCGGAAAGAAGGTAAAGCTCGTCATCGAAGGTGAAGAAACCCAGCTGGACAAAGCGGTGCTGGAAAAAATTTCTGAACCCCTGGTTCACCTCGTCCGCAACTCTCTTGACCACGGGATCGAGCCGCCTGAGGAGAGGGTTAGTCTTGGCAAAAATCCCGAGGGCACGCTGATCCTGCGGGCAGGTCAGGCAGGTTCCGGCGTCTTTATCGAGGTTGTTGATGACGGGAGAGGAGCGGATCCCGGCCGGCTCAGAAAAGCTGCGGTTGAGAAAGGGCTGTTCGGGGAAGAAGAGGCCGGGCAGCTTTCCGATGACGAAGCCTTGCGCCTGATTTTTCATCCGGGTTTTTCGACGCGGGATGAGGCAGGCGACCTCTCGGGGCGGGGCGTGGGAATGGATGTGGTGAAGGAGGTTGTTGATCATTTAGGCGGTAATGTGGAAATTTCCAATATCCCGGGGTCTGGCTTTGCGGTCCGTTTGGAGCTTCCGCTTACTCTTGCCACCACCAGGGTTCTGGTTGTGCGGGTGGATGACGGGATTTACGGGATTCCCCTGGAGGAGGTGCGAGAGGTCGTGCGCCTCCGCCCGGAACAGGTCCGGGACCTTGGCAGGAAGGGTATGATTCGCCTGAGGGAGAAGGTGATTTCTGTAGTCTGCTTAAGGGAGCTGTTGGGCCTGCCGGGGAAGCTGCACGAGAGCCGCTCGGTTGTGGTCTTGAGAGACGGGATCGGTCTTGCTGTGGATTCGTTCGACCAGGAAGTAGAGGTGCTCCTGAAACCGCTTCCCGGAGACCTTGCCGGCATCAGGCTGTACTCCGGCGCCTCTCTTCTTTCTGATGGGAGCGTTTTGCTTGTTCTCAATCCAAAAGAAATAATTTGAGGTGTGTGGAACTATGCCGCTTGCCAGGAATGGCGAGACCCTTTCTCTTGTCGGCCGCCTTTCTGTGGAGGATGCATCTGAGCTCAAAGACGCTCTGCTTGATTTAAAAAACGCTCAGAGCCCTGTTCTCGATCTGCGAGACCTTGAGGAATTCGACTTCAGCATCTTCCAGCTCCTTTTTGCCTTCTGGCGCGAGGCCGATTCTGCTTCTGTGATCCCACCTTTGAGCACCAGGATCCGCAGATTCCTGGAGATAGTCGAGGTGCTCTGATTTGCCGGCGCTGGTATTTGCCTTTCTGTTTGGGGCAGCCCTGGGCGCGGCCGGCGCCCGCCTTTTGAGCAGGCTTTTATTTGAGAAAAGCGAGGGAGCAGGGCAGAGAGGCGACCAGGCGGGGCCGGCTCCCCGGGAAGAAGGGCTGAGCGACGAAAGTGTGTTGCTTAAGTTTGTAAGTGTTACCAGAAGCGTGGTCCAGGTGATGGAAAGGGTGATCGGGGAAGCGCTGGAGGAAATAAACGAAGCCGGGGAAAGGTGGGCAGGCGCCGTTGGCGAGATGGTGGCGCGGGCAAACGCCGGGATTGCCCAGCTTCAGGAGATGCTTGCCGGTCTCGCCTCTGAGCAGGGCAAAAGCGCAGGCAGTCTTGTCGAGGCAAGCCGGGAGTCCGCCCTGCAGCTTGTTGATGCGAGCAAGGCCGCAGTCTCGGAGTTTCTCGGGATCAGCACCACTTATATGGGGATCCTGGAAAGCTTCCGGACCGAACAATTTCGCGAGGCAGCCTCGCGGATTAAGGCCATCCTGCGCCAGACAAATCTTCTGGCGCTGAATGCCGGCATCGAAGCAGCGCGGTTGGGCTCGCTTGGGCGCGGCTTTATGGTGATTGCCGAAGAGATCAAGAAATTGACCGGGATGGTGGGCGAATCCGTAAAGTCCATCGAGGAGCTGGCCGCGCATTTGAACCTGCAGGTCCACCGGTTTGAAGATTTTGCCGGGGAGCTTGAAAGCAGAGCAAGACAGGCTGCGGTTTTTGTAGAGGAGGCCGAAAGGAGCCTCGGATCGGGCCTCCGCGAGCTGGAGAAAGGGGTAGAGGTTATTGTTGCCGGCTTAACGAAAGCGAGGATGGAGCTCTGCGAAGTTTTAGAGAATCTTACCAAAGCCGTAGAGGCGCTGCAGTTTCAGGATCTTTTTACACAGAAACTCGCCAATGTGAGAAGCGTCTTGAAAGAGCTTTACAGCGAGCTCAATGAAGCTGAAGAAGCGATTTCCTGCGGCGATTTCGAGCGTTCTGCCTTCTCAATACTCGAGCGAATTCAGAAAGTTTACACGACACGGGTGGAGAGGCTGCACCACGAGGTCGTGACGGGGCAGAAGTGCCTTAATGAGGAGAGGGTTGGCAGGGTTTTTGAGGAATTCGGGGATAATGTGGAACTTTTTTGAGGGCGAGGAGGTTTCCGCATGGGCAGGAAGATCCTTGCGGTGGATGACTCGGCAACCGTCCGGACGAGCGTCAAGCTGGTTCTCGAGCGGGCCGGCTACGAGGTCGAACTTGCTTCAGATGGCGAAGAGGCGCTGGGGAAGATAAAGAGTGCTTCCGAGAGATTTCACCTTCTGATAACCGACCTGAACATGCCAAAGCTCGACGGTATCGGGCTGATCAAGGCCGTGCGCGCCCAGCCGGGCTACCGCTTCACTCCAATTCTGATGCTGACAACAGAATCGCAGGCAGACAAGAAAGAGGAAGGGAAAAAGGCCGGGGCTACGGGGTGGATCGTCAAGCCTTTCCAGCCCGACCAGCTTCTTGCCGTGATCCAGCGCGTTCTCAGACCCTGATGCGAAGCGCTTTGCTAATAAGGGAGCTGCTGCAGCCTTGATCCACCACCGGATTGCAACATAATGGGTATTAAATCCTAAATTTTTTGTGAAATTTTTGAACAACAGCAGGAAAAATAGGGACTTGTGTCGAAGCTAAATCAAATATCTCTGGCATAGTTTTCCACTCTGCGGGATTTCCAGAGAGATTCTGAGACATCCGGCTTTTTTTGCAGGCAACCAGACTTGATTGGAATTTCACAGGCTGAGAGAGGTGCATTTGATGGCTGGCACGCTTCTTGCATCAATCAATCAATCAATCAATCATCAATCAATCAATCAATCAATCAATCAATCAATCAATCAATCAATCAATCAATCAATCAATCAATAATCATACCTGTTAATATTTTTTTAGAATTTCAGAGCGCTCATTTTCTTTATCGGGCACGGGCCGGGAGCGTCGAAATCCCGGCTAGTGCCCGTTGTATTTTTCAATGATATTTATGCCACTTGCGGGCGCCTCTTGTCGTTTCGCGCCTCCCCTGACGGGTGGACGAGTACAACAAAAATGGGAGAAATTGGATGGCCTCTGTTCCTTTTGGGAAAAAAGCTTTGTTTTGGATTAATTTCAAGGTGGAGGGGTGAAAAGGTGGCGGAACAGCAAATCGTTCTTTTCAAAATTGGCGAAAAATGAGTTTCAGGGTGCTTCTGAAAAGGCCCAGAGGGGAATCAAACCGCCTGCAGGAAAAAAACTTTTCTGGGTACGAGGAGGGTTAAAAAATGAAGTGGTTCTTAAACCTCAAGACCGGAACCGAAACTAAGGAGGAGGAGCGAAGGATGCAAGGAAGGGTGGGAATCAGGTTAAAGCTGCTTTCTGCGTTTCTTCTTTTGACTGTTATCCCTTTAGTGGTTTTAGGGCTGATCAGCTCCAGCCAAACGTCTCGCCAGATGCAGTCACAGCAAGAAGAAGCGCTGTTAAACGCGGCCAAGAGCACTGCAATCGCGATTCAAGCCAGACTGGAAGGACAGTTGGATTTAACTAAGGTGGTTGCTGATAAAAACGTAATGCGCCAGTTCGCCGACCAAGTAAACAAGGAGGGGTCGGCAGCGAGCGGGGCGCAGTGGGAGTTGGTGGTGAAGGAATTAAGTCGCCTCGTGGAGAACGCGGGAGGGACCTTAGAAAATGCCTTATTTGTTTCCCCGCAGGGGCAGGTAATCGCGGATGGGATTGGGGGAAGCTCTATTGGGACGAGCGTGGCGGACCGGGAGTATTTTCTCCAGGCCGTTAAAGGTGAAGCCACAGTCGGAGATGTTGTCCGATCAAAGCTTACAGGGGAGCCTGTTGTGGTTTGCGCTGCACCTGTGATGTTGTCGAAGGGAGAGGTTGGGGCCGTCGTGGCCCTTGTTCAGAAATTCAGCATCTTGAGTAAATACGCGGCCGAGCTTAAGGCAGGCGAAACAGGATATGCCTTCATGATAGACAAGAAGGGGGTTGTTGTTTATCATCCAACTCAGGAAAAGGTGCTAGAAGAAAACCTTATCACCGGCCAGAATACGGAGCTGGCCGATCTTGCTAGAAAGATGGCTGCAGGAAAGGCAGGCTACGGATTTTATACCTACGAAGGCGTCAGGAAGTTCTGCGGCTATGCCCCGGCAGGAAACTGGTCTCTGGCTTTAACTGTACCGGTTGCAGAGTACATGAGGGCCGCTGCTGCAATCAAGAAAACTACGGTAATTGTTGTTGCGGTTTTTCTTCTCTTCGCAATCCTGGTTGCCTTTGCCATTTCCGGACAGATCGCACGGGCAGTCAGCCAGCTGGTTGAGGCTATGGAACGTGCCAAGGAAGGAGACCTTACCGCTCGGGTTAATATTAAGTCAGGTGACGAGCTGGGACAATTGGGGAATAGTTTCAATTACATGCTTGCCGGGCAGCAAGAGATTGTAAAACGGATCCTGAACTCTGCTCAAGATGTTGCGGCAGCGGCCCAGGAGCTATCGGCAGCGGTGGAGGAGGGCAACGCGGCCATGGAAGAGATTACAGCAACTGTTAATCAAGTTGCGGCGGGAATGCAAAACAATGCTGCGGCAACCGAAGAAACCAATGCTGCCGTGGAAGAGGTGGCAAGTAATACCCAGAATGTTGCACATTCTTGCAGAGAGGCGGCAGACCAGGGGGAGCAAGCGCGGGAAAGGGCGCAAGAAGGGGCTCAAGCCGTGGAGGATGCCATAAACTCGATCAATGAGATAAACAGTTCTGCGGCAGAGGTGGCTCAGGCAATTCAAGAGCTTGACGAAGTATCGAAACAGATTAGCATGATCGTACAAACGATTACCGCGATTTCTGAACAGACAAACCTTCTTGCCTTAAATGCCGCGATTGAAGCGGCGCGGGCCGGGGAGCAGGGCCGGGGCTTTGCCGTTGTGGCCGAAGAGGTGCGGAAACTGGCCGAAGGAAGCAACACCGCCGCAAGCGAGATCGGCAAGTTGATTGGCAGCATTCAGAGCAAGACGGCAAGGGCTGTAGAAAAAATGGCCTACGGGAGCCAGGTGGTCTCCCAAGGAATGAAGCTGGCCGGGACAGCAAGAGAACATCTCAACGAAATATTACAAAGCGTGAACAAAACAGGAAAATTGATAGCCGAGATCGCTGCAGCAACCGAAGAACTGTCGGCATCGGTACAACAAATTGCCGGCGCCATGAACAACATCAGCAGTACGACCAGTGAAGTAAGCAAAAGCGCATAAAATATTTCCAGTAGCGTCCAGCAGCAAAGCAGTGCTCTTAACGACATTGCAGCCACGTCAGGAAAATTAGCTGCAATGGCTGAGGACCTTAATAAACTTGCAGCATCTTTTAGGGTTTGAGGGGGATAGCGACCATCGCCACCGGATGCCTGCCGGTGGTATTTTTTTGGCGAGAAAATAACATAATAGGTATTAAATCCTAAATTTTTTGTGAAATTTTTGAACAACAGCAGGAAAAATAGGGACTTGTGTCGAAGCTAAATCAAATATCTCTGGCATAGTTTTCCACTCTGCGGGATTTCCAGAGAGATTCTGAGACATCCGGCTTTTTTTGCAGGCAACCAAGACTTGATTGGAATTTCACAGGCTGAGAGAGGTGCATTTGATGGCTGGCACGCTTCTTGCATCAATCAATCAATCAATCAATCAATCAATCAATCAATCAATCAATCAATCAATCAATCAATCAATAATTGTACCTGTTAACGGTAATTTTTGCCCGGTTGCGGCGCAACTGTTTCGGCTTTTTCTCAAGGAGACGAGCTGGGGTCGGCAAGGCCATGATCCGCGCTCTTCTGTTTTTCCTCACCTTCTGTTTGAGAAGTTCCCGTTCTTCTATCCTCCAGATCTAAATCTTTTGAAATGAGGAGGAACGCTCGTGATGTACGATCCCACTAAAGATGCAGGCAGGGACGCCGGGGCCAGCAAGGCCGCATCCAGGAGCGCCGGGCGCAACGATGCAAGAGAAGCGTTGCGGGAGAGCGAAGCGCGGTACCGGTTCCTTTTCGAAAACTCCAGGGATATGATCTATTTCAGTTCAGTTGAAGGAGATTTGCTGCAATTCAATTCTGCTCTGGTGGAAACCCTCGGCTACACGCGTGAAGAGCTGCTGGCTACAAAGCTGGAGGCCCTCTGCATCAACCCTCCAGGCAGGGAGTTTCTAGACCAGGTTAGAGGGCGGGATTTTGTTAAGGACTACCCGGTCAGCCTTAAGAGAAAGGACGGCAAGGCGATTAGCGTTTTGGCCACAGCCTGCGTTATGAGAGACCAGAAAGGGATGATCCTCGGGTATCAGGGGATTTTTCAGGATGTCACCGGGCAAAGGCTGGCCGAGGAAAAGATCAGGAAGAGCTGCGAAAATCTGAAAAAGAGCATCGAGGACACCATCCGGGCGATCGCACTGACGGTTGAGATCAGGGATCCCTACACGGCTGGCCACCACACCCGGGTTGCAAAGCTTGCCTGCGCGATTGCAAGAGAAATGGGGGTTTCAGGGGAGCAGGTCGATGGAGTAAAAACAGCAGCGGCGATTCACGATATCGGTAAGATCTCCATTCCCGCCGAGATTCTCAGCAAACCGGGCCGGATGAACGAGATCGAGTTCAGCCTGATCAGAACTCACCCCCAGGTCGGTTTTGAAATTTTAAAAACCATCGAATTTCCCTGGCCGGTTGCGGAAATTGTACTCCAGCACCACGAGAGGATGAACGGCACCGGATACCCCTCCGGCCTTTTGGGGGCGGAAATTCTCCTTGAAGCAAGAATTTTGGGTGTTGCCGATGTTGTCGAGGCGATGGCCTCGCACAGGCCCTACAGGCCCGCCCTTCCGATCGCCGAGGCCCTGAGGGAAATCGCCTGCAACAGGGGGATCTTGTACGACCCCGAGGTGGTGGATGCCTGCCTGAATCTCTTCCAGAAAAAGGGCTTCAAGTTAGATTAGATTTTCGGAATTTTTGCCTGGCAAATCTTGACAGCATCTCGGTCCAATAAGCGGTTGAGTTTTCCAGGAGCGGATGTTATAATGAAGACGAGCGAAAGAAGGTGAGCGTCGTGCCTGATGATGCGTTGAAAGAAGCTGCTGCAACCGGCGATCCGCCGGCGAAAAGCCGTTTGCGGTTGCGCCTGGCTACACAGGAGTTTTTTTTCCTGCTCCAGCGCATCGACCGCCTGGACGAGAAGCTGAGCAGTGAAATCAGAGCCCAGGGTGAGCGCATCGACAGGCTGGACGAAAAGCTGAGCAGTGAAATCAGAGCCCAGGGTGAGCGTATCGACCGCCTGGACGAGAAGCTGAGCAGTGAAATCAGAGCCCAGGGTGAGCGCATCGACAGGCTGGACGAAAAGCTGAGCAGTGAAATCAGAGCCCAGGGTGAGCGCATCGACCGCCTGGACGAAAAGCTGAGCAGTGAAATAAAGGCGCTGGACGAAAGACTGAGCGGAGAGATTAAAAACCTTGACGGAAAGATTAACGCTCTGAACGAAAAGATAAACAGCAAATTCAACAGCCTGACATTTTGGGCAGTTGGCATCTTCGTAACAATCATAGCAGGATTTATCGGTCTGGCGCTCCGTTAATAAACCGTGTTCAGCCCCCTTCAGAAGAAAGGGGGTTTCCTTTCGCTTTTGCTTGCTGCCAGGGCCCAAGGCGCTCCTCAGGGGAAGCGCTTGGGGCTCAAGCCAGGAATTCCTTCGCTTGCGGCGTGGGCGGCAAAAAATTTCCCGCCTGGAGTTGGCAGCTGCCGCCCCGCTGCATCATGTTTGCTTTTTCAGGATGTTGTGGTATAATTATATTTGCCCGGAGGAGTGAAAGGCATCTCCGGAAAAGATGGTGCAACAACAAAACAGAGGAAAGAGAGGAGACCCTGCGCGGAGAGATGGCTGAGCTGGTCGAAGGCGCTCGCCTGGAAAGCGAGTAGGCGGAGCAAAACTCCGCCTCGGGGGTTCGAATCCCCCTCTCTCCGCCATTATTTTACCCGCGCCCATAGCTCAACCGGATAGAGCGACAGACTTCGGATCTGGAGGCTGGGGGTTCAAGTCCCTCTGGGCGCGCCACTCCAGCTGCAAAAAAGTTGGTCGTGCTAGACGGGGAGGTAGCGGTGCCCTGTAGCCCGCAATCCGCTAGAGCGGGGTCGAAGTCCTGCCCGAGGGTCAATCTTGTGGGGCCGCCCCGGGTAAGTGGTGAAGACGTTTGGGTCCCGCGCAGCAAGAACCCATGAACCCCGTCAGGTCCGGGAGGAAGCAGCGGTAAGTGGTGTTTCTTGGGTGCCGCGGGAGCGCCTGAACCGAGCCGGCTGCCCTGGTACCGCCTGGAAGGTTGCATTCGAAGGCAGGTGCACGACCATCAAGAATAAAAGGCTGGCGGAATTCCGCCGGCTTTTTTAATCCGGCAGGGGAAAAGCTCCTTGGAGGCGAATAAAAAAGAATAAAAAAACCGGAATTTTGCGGGGTCGAGGGAAGGAAGGAGAAGCCGTGGAGCACCTGGCCTTGTATCGGGAATGGCGCCCTCAGTTCTTTCGAGATGTGGTGGGGCAGGAGCACGTAACCAGAACCTTGAAAAACGCCGTCAGGCAGGGGCGGATAGCCCATGCTTATCTTTTTTGCGGTCCGCGCGGGACGGGAAAGACGAGCACGGCGCGCATCCTGGCCAAGGCGGCCAACTGCCCGCAATCGGAAGAGGGGGAGCCCTGCAACCGGTGCGCCCTCTGCCTGAGCATTACTGCGGGAACCGCCCTCGACGTCCTGGAAATGGATGCCGCCTCCCACCGGGGGATCGAAGAGATCCGGGATCTCAGGCAGAGGGTCGGCTTTGCCCCGACTGCGGGGAGGTTCAAGTTCTATATCATTGATGAAGTTCACATGCTGACAGGGGAGGCCTTCAACGCCCTCCTGAAGACCCTGGAGGAGCCTCCCCGTTATGCCGTCTTCGTCCTGGCCACCACCGAGGCCCATAAGGTCCCGCCCACAATTGCCTCCCGCTGCCAGCGCTTTGACTTCAGGCGGCTGGGCAGGGAGGCCATCAACGGCCACCTGGCGCGGGTCGCCCGGGAGAAAGGGTGGGAGGTCGAGCCGGACGCCTTAAGCCTCCTGAGCCGGCAGGCTGGGGGAGCCCTGCGGGACGCCCTGGGCCTCCTCGACCAGGCCGCAAGCTTCACCGGCGGCCGGATTACCAGGGCAGATGTGGAGGCTTTGACGGGGGCCTTGGGCGAGGAGCCCCTGAAGGCCCTGATTTCTGCGGTCACATCCGGGGATGTGCCCGCACTCTTGAACCGCCTGGAATCCCTTTTTGCGGCAGGTTATGAGCCCCGCCAGGTCCTTTTTCAGCTGGCCGACTACCTCCGGGATCTCCTCTTTGCTTCCGGAAGCCTCGCCCCTGAAGGAGAAAATTATGCTGCAGCCTTGCGCGCCCTTGCAGCTGCCGAAGCGGAGATGAAGGGAAGCAGCCGGCCGGATCTGATTCTGGAACTGGCTTTGCTGCGCCTCGCCGGGGAGGGCTTCCCGGCGTCGGCCGGGGCGCGCCCGCTGCGGGGAGCACCGGGCCGCCTCCAGGAGGAAACCGCGCCCCAGGAACCCCGCGCAGGGCGGGCGGCCCGGCAGCCGGGTCCGGAGCCGCCGGATCCGGGGGGCGGCGCGCCTGCCGGGAGGGTTGCTGAAGACCTCCCTGCGTGCGGCGCGCGGGCGGGGCGGCAGGCCGGGGCCCCGGGCAGAAGCCGGGGACAGGCACCCGGCCGGAGGGAAGAACGCGAGGCCCTCAGGAATGTTTTGTGCAACCGCTTATCCAGGCAGCCCCTGCTCGCCCAGGTTCTGGCCGGGTGTAAATTTGAGCGAAGAGAGAGTAAAATAGTGGTGGTTCCCCCTTCCCCCTTCGCCCGGGAACTGCTGCAGAAGGAAGAAAACCGCCGCCTTTTGCTGGAGGCCATCAGGGAGTTGGAGGGGGATGTGGAGCTTGAGTTTGCAGAAAAAGAGCCCCGGCAGCTAGAGATGCAGCAATCCCGGCACACGGGAGCGCCGGACGTGGGAGAAAAAGAAGGAGATCCCGGGGGGGATCCGGTGGGGATGGCATTGTCTTTGTTTAAAGGGGAAATCATAAGTCAAGCGGGAATGGAGGGTGAATAGGTGAGCTTTGGGAACATGCAGAAGATGCTGAAGCAGGTCCAGAAGATCCAGGCGGAAATGGCGCGGATCCAGGAGGAGCTGGCCAGCAGAACCGTTGAGGCAAGCACCGGCGGGGGCGCGGTTCAGGTTGTGGCAAACTGCCACCAGGAGCTTGTGCAGATCAAGATCGACCGGGCGGTAATCGACCCCGAGGACCCCGAACTTCTCGAGGACCTGGTTCTGACTGCCGTCAACGAGGCCCTCAAGAAGGCGCGCGAAACGGTGACCCGGGAAATGGAAAAGATCACCGGCGGCTTAAAGATTCCGGGGTTCATTTAGGGGTGGACGGTTTGTTCCTCTATCCGGAACCCGTGGCTTTTTTGATCGAAGCCTTCAGGAAGCTTCCGGGGATCGGACCGAAAACCGCCCAGCGCCTCGCCCTGTATCTTTTGCACGCCCCGCCGGAGGAGGCCGAGGGTCTGGCGCGGGCGCTTTTGGAGGCGCGCACCAAAACCTTTTTTTGTTCCACCTGCGGCAATCTGACCGATGTCGATCCCTGCAGCATCTGCCGGGACGAGGCGCGCGACCGTTCCGCCCTCTGTGTTGTGGAGTGGCCGCGGGATGTTATTGCCCTGGAGCGCACCAGGGAGTTCAAGGGGTTGTACCATGTCCTGCACGGGGTTCTTTCCCCAATGGACGGAATCGGCCCCGCGGATCTGAAAATTTCCGAACTCCTGGCGCGAGTTCGGGAGGGAACGGTGCAGGAGGTCGTCCTTGCCTTAAATCCGACCGTCGAGGGAGAGGCCACCGCTCTTTACCTCGCCCAGCTTTTAAAGCCCCTGGGCGTAAAGGTAACCAGAATTGCCCACGGCCTTCCGGTGGGAGGGGATCTGGAGTTTGCCGATACCGCTACTTTGAGCCGGGCGTTTCTCGGAAGGCGCGAAGTTTAGCAATTTTTTTAACCCGTTTTCATATAATAAGAGAAAAGGGGGATGCCAACCTTCTGCCTGAAAGGGGGCGGCTGCCAATGCCCGGATGGTTTGCAGGCTGGCTGCGCCGCTGCTGCACCCGGCTTCGGGAGGGGAGCGGGAGCAAAAGATTGGACGACGAGAAGATCCTTGCCGAAGCCCACCGCGATTGGATGGCGGCCCGGAAGTTTTTTGAATTTGCAACCGAACCTGACCTGGTTGACTACGCGATTCTCACCCTGCAGGCCGCCGAAAAGCGGTACGTCTACCTCTGGAAAAAGATGCGCCAGAAAGGGTGAGCTGCAAGGGAGGGAAATGCGAATGATGGGAACGGTCCTGGGGGTGCTTTTCGGTCTTTTTTTGTTGTTTCTCGTGGGACAGGCTTTGTGGGGTCCTCTGCGCTTTTTGCTCCGGGTGGGCCTCCGCTTTTTGCTGGGGGGCGTTGCCCTTTTCCTCTTCAACCTTTGCGCCGGAGCCTGGGGCTGGACCTTTGCCGTCAACCCGCTCAGCGCCTTGGCCGTCGGGGCGCTGGGCTTCCCCGGTTTTCTTCTCCTGGGGGCGCTGAAGCTCCTCTTTGGCGGCTGGCAAATGTGAAATTAGGCATTTAACTTGACGAAATTTTAAGTTTCGATATATACTTCAGTATATACCTTAAAAAACAGCGAGCTCCCCTTTTCTCGCCTGTTGCAGGATGCCCCTGGCCAGCCGGACCTGCCTGGAGATTCCTTGAGGTGACGCAAGTTGTCTTCCCTGCAGCTTCCATCCCGCGTGATTGAGGCCTATGTTGGTGAGTACGCCAGCGGCAAAAGTGAAAATGCTGTGAACCGGGCCCTCGAACTTGCCCGCCTCGGGAGAAGGGTTACCCTTGTGGATCTGGATCTTGTTGAGCCCTTTTACACACTGAGGCCCCTGAAGCGAGAGCTGGAGGCGGCCGGGGTCGCGGTGCTTGCCTGGGAGACCCGGGAGGCCGAGGGGTTGGGCGAGGCGGGGAATATTCTCAAGCCCGCAGTGCGCTGGGCCTTGCGCCGGCCGGGAGACGTCGTTTTCGATGTTGGATACGGGGCCACCGGGGTCCGGGTACTCAACCTGGTCGAGGGCGCCCGGGACAGCCCTGATTTGAAAATCTACGCCGTGATTAACATCGCCCGGCCGCTGACCGCAACCGTATCCGACATTGTGGAGCATGTGCGCAGCCTCGGGCGGGTTGACGGCCTGATCAACAACTCTCACCTGGGGGAGGAAACCGATGCCGCCTTTGTCCGGAAGGGCGCAGAGGTTGTAGGGGCTGCTGCTGCAGTGCTGGGGCTTCCTGTTGTTGCGACGGCAGTGGCGGAGGAGCTTGCACCCTGCGTGGGGGACCTTACCGGGCTCGGCCACCCCGTCCGGGTCCTGCACCGTTTCATGCCCTGCGCTTTCTGGTGAAGGATTTTTCCGGAAGCCCTTGGGTTTCCGAGATAGAGTTAAGTTAAATCAACTAAAATGGGAGAGGGGGGGAAAGTTTTGTCAGGTCAAATGCTTGAAATCAGGTGGCACGGCCGCGGCGGCCAGGGGGTTGTGCTGGCCTCCCGCTTTCTGGCCTCTTCAGCCATCAGAGAAAACCTCTACTTTCAGGCCTTCCCGTTTTTCGGCCCCGAAAGCTGGGCGCGCCCATCGTAGCCTTCACGCGCATCAGCAGAGCACCCATCGATTTGCACTGCGCCATTGAAGAGCCAGATGTCGTCGTCGTCCTCGATCCCAGCCTTTTGAGTGTCGTCAACGTCACGGCAAACCTGAAAAACGACGGGATTGCAGTCGTCAACCACACCGGCGTTCCCCAGGAGCTCAAAAACGGCACGAACCGCAGAGTATACGTTGTAGACGCCGATCAGATCTCCCGCGAAGAACTGGGGCGGGTGATGCCCAACACCCCGATGGTGGGCGCCCTGGTCAGAGCCGTGGGCCTGGTCAGCCTGGAGAGCGTCCTTTTAGAGTTTCAAGACCAGTTTTCCCACCGCTTCAAGCCAGAAGTGATCCAGCAGAATCTCAACGCCATCAGGCGCGCTTACGAGGAGGTCCGGGAGATATGAAAGACGATTCCATCAGGAAGCTCGACAAGACAAAGCTCCCCGCCTGGGATGAAATTCCCCTCGGCTGGGCGCTCCTTTCAGAAGGATCCGACGACTTCAAAACCGGAAGCTGGCGCAGCCAGCGCCCGGTATTCAATGCCGAAAAATGCACCTCTTGCCTCTTCTGCTGGATCTACTGCCCCGACTTTGCAGTTCAGGTAAAAGACGGCAAAGTAGTCGGAATCGACGAGTCTTTGTGCAAAGGCTGCGGAATCTGCAGCACCGAGTGCCCCCAGGAAGCCATCAAGATGGCCGAGGGAGGCGCTTACCAGGAGGGAGTGAAGAAGTGAAGCTTTTGACACGAAAAGTAGTCGGTCTTACAGGCGACGGCGCCGCCGCCGAAGCAATGCGCCAGATCGATCCCGATGTGGTGGCAGCCTACCCGATTACACCCCAGACGGAAATCGTAGAGAAATTTGCAGAGTATGTGGCCGAAGGCCTGGTCCATACAGAGTTTATCTGCGTGGAAAGCGAGCACAGCGCCATGAGCGCCTGCTGCGGCTCCTCCGCCGCCGGGGCGCGCACCATGACCGCCACCTCTTCCCAGGGCCTCGCCCTCATGCACGAGATGCTCTACATTGCGGCAGCCAACCGCCTCCCCATCGTCATGATCAACGTCAACCGCGCCCTTTCAGCACCCCTGAACATCCACAACGACCAGAGCGACGCCTTCGGCTCGCGGGATGCCGGCTGGATCCAGCTCTACTGCGAGAGCGTCCAGGAGGTTTACGACACCACAATTCAAGGCATCCGGATTGCCGAAGACCACCAGGTCCAGCTCCCGGTGATGGTCTGCCTGGACGGCTTTATCCTGAGCCACAGCATGGAGCGCCTGGAGCTCCTCTCCGACGGCGAAGTCAGGGACTTCATCGGGGAGTTCAGGCCCCGCACCAGCCTCCTCGACCTCGAAAAACCCATCACCCTCGGCGCCGCCGCCCTGCCAGAGTACTACTTCGAGCACCGGTTCGCCCAGTCACACGCCCTCGACCGCTCCCTGGACAAGGTCGCCGAGGTCGACCGCGAGTTCGGAGAAAAGTTCGGCAGGAGCTACGGCATCACCGAGGCCTACCGCCTGGAGGACGCCGAGGTGGCGGTTGTCACCATGGGCTCAATGGCCGGCACCACCAGGTTTGTGGTAGACAGGCTCCGGGAAGAAGGAGTCAGGGCCGGGCTGCTGAAGATCAAACTGTACCGCCCCTTCCCCGTTGCCGCCGTCGCCGCAGCCCTCAAAAACGTGCGCGCAGCCGCAGTTCTGGAGAAGGCGATTTCTCCCGGCGCCCCCGGACCTGCCCTCTTCTCCGACGTGCTCGGAGCACTTTACCACCAGGATGCCAGAGTCAACCTGATCAGCTACGTCGCCGGCCTGGGAGGGCGGGATGTCCCGCCCAAGAGCATCACCAGGATTTACAACCACCTTCAGCAGATCGCGAAAGCCGGAAGTGTCGACAGAGTCCTCAACTATCTAGATCTAAGGGGGTGGCAGTAAATGGCCACTTTAAAAGAACTCAGCATGAAGGAGATCAAGTTTACCGGCGGCACGAGGACATGCGCCGGGTGCGCCGCCCCGATCATCGTGAAGCAGGTTTTGCTGGCCGCGCCCCACAACCCCGTCATCATCAACGCAACAGGCTGCCTCTACATCACAACAGCAATCATCCCCTACTCCTCCTGGCGGACCCCCTACTACCACTCCGCTTTTGAAAATGCCGCCGCCGTTGCCTCAGGCGTGGAAGGCGCGGTCCGCGCCCTCAAGAGAAAAGGAATGCTGGGGGACCGCACCTACGACGTGATCGCCATCGGAGGGGACGGCGGCACCTACGACATCGGCCTCCAGGCGATTTCAGGAATGCTCGAGCGCGGCCACAGGTGCCTCTACATCTGCTACGACAACGGCGCCTACATGAACACCGGGATCCAGCGTTCCGGCTCCACCCCCTTCGGCGCCTGGACGACCACGAGCCACGTGGGCGAGGCCCAGAAAGGGAAGCCCCAGCACCAGAAGGACATGATCCAGATTGCCGCCGCGCACGGGGCCTACGCCGCAAGCGCCTCCCCCCACAGGTGGCGGGATCTCATGCAGAAGGTGGAAAAGGCCCTGAACTACGAGGGCCCCTCCTTCATCAACATCCAGTCCCCCTGCCCGCGCGGGTGGCGCTACCCCGCTTCAGAGACCATCAAAATCGCCAGGCTCGCCACCGAGACCTGCATCTTTCCCCTCTACGAAGTGGAGGAGAAAGGAGAGAAGTGGACGGTCAACTACATTCCAAAGAACAAGCTGCCCGTTGCCGAGTACCTGAAGCCCCAGGGCCGCTTTGAGCACTTCTTCCGGCCGGGGAACGAGCACCTGCTCGAGGAACTGCAGGCGGAAACCGACCGGCGCTGGAACCGCCTCCTCAGGCTGGCCGGAATCGCCTGAGCAAAAAACCATCTTCGCGCTGCGCCAAAAAGTTGGCTCTGCACCGGAGGAAAGACCGGGGATTACTCCGGTCTTTTTTCTTTAAGCATTAAAAGCAGCGCGCTCTTATTTGGAGAGGTTGCACGAGGAATTTTCCGACCTGGCGCGGGTCGCCACTCGCCTGCCGGGGCCGCGAGGGTGCATGAAGCAGGGGCTGCCCGGGTAAACTGAGGATGCAGGAGCAATCATTCCGGGAGGTGTTTGCTTTGCCCGGCGTGAAGCCGATTGAGGAAGAAAGGAAGGTTTTTATGACAGGCAACGAGGTCGTGGCCTGGGGGGCCCTGGCCGCCGGGGCGGAGATCATGTACGGCTACCCCATCACCCCCCAGAACGAGATCATGCACTACTGGACGCGCCTGGCTCCGAGGTTCGGGAAGAAATTCCTCCAGACCGAGGATGAGCTTGCGGCAGGTTTTACGACAATCGGGGGGGTGCTCGCCGGGAAGCGCGCCTTTACGGCAACCGCGGGGCCGGGCAACGTCCTGATGCAGGAGCCGCTCTCGATGGCGGAGGCGATGCGGATCCCCGTTGTGGTCGTGATCCAGCAGCGGGGCGGCCCCTCCACCGCAACGGTGATCTACTCCCAGCAGGAGGTGACGCTGACCTGCTTTGGGGGGAACGGGGAGGGGCTGCGGGTGGTTTACTCGACGGCCTCCCACCAGGAGCTCTTCGACTACACCATTAAGGCCTTCAATACTGCCTGGAGGCACCGCTTCCCGACCTTTGTGCTGGGCGACGGCTACCAGGCGAAGATGCGGGAGCCGCTGACCGTTTACGATCCCGGGCGGCGCGGCATCGAAATGGCGCCTCCAGAACCGCTGGTGGGGAAACCGGGGATGCCCGGAGTCGACCGCCCCCCGGCCCACCTGCGCAATGCCTTCAGCGTTGAAGAGGAGCTTTTCGCCGCTCTGGAAAAGGACCTTGAGGATTACGAGCGGGCGGCGCCGGAAATCGCAGAGGCCGCCTCTTTCAACACTGCAGGAGCCGACCTGCTGGTGGTCGCACACGGGATCGTTTTCCGTTCGGTTGCCGAGGCGGTCAGAGAGCTGGCAGGGCGCGGGGCGCGCCTCGGTTATTTCCGTCCCATCACCCTCCGCCCCTTTCCCCGGGCGCAGCTGCGGGAGGCGGCGCGGGAGGCAAAGCAGCTCCTGGTGGTGGAGTCGGCCTACGGCCAGCTTTTCAGGCTCGTCCTGGAAAACCTCTACGGGTCGCAGGCACCGGTCCGGACCCTCTTTCGCCCCGGCATGGGGATCACTCCGGAAGAGGTCGCGGAAGCCTGTCAGGCTCTGCTGGACGGAAGGGAGGGGTAGGGCCGTGGAGATCCTCCCGAAGATGCCGAAGAGCTGGAATCCGGCCACAAAGCCCCACAGGTTCTGCCCCGGGTGCGGGCACGGGCTCGTCTTGAAGGCCCTGGGCCAGGCCATCGACGAACTGGGGATTCAGGACCGCCTTGTTTTCGGCTGCGATATCGGCTGCTCCCTGCTGGCCTGGAACTTCTTCAATGTTGATACCGTGCAGACCCACCACGGCAGGACGACCCCGGTGATGGTAGGGATCAAGCGGGCAAGGCCCGACCTTGTTGCCGTTGCCTACATGGGGGACGGGGGAGGCTACGCCATCGGCTCCCAGCACCTGGTGAGCGCCGCCACCCGCAACGAGCTGATCACCTGCATCCTGGTCAACAACACCACCTACGCCATGACGGGGGGCCAGATGGCACCCACGACGATGCCGGGGCAGAAAACCGAAACCACCCCTTACGGGAGGGATGTCAGGGAGACCGGCCACCCGATGCTGGGCCCCGAAATGGTGGCGGCCATTTCCCCTGAAGGGGCCTACGTGGCGCGCGGAAGCGTTGCCCGCTTCCGGCAGCTCAAAGCCTACCTGAAAAAGGCGCTGGAAAACCAGCTGGCGCTCCGGGGCTTTTCCTTTGTGGAGGCGCTTTCCACCTGTCCGACGAACTGGCGCACCGATGCCGAACAGACATGGGCCTTTGTTGAAGAGAAGATGCCAGGGTATTTTCCGCCTGGCGAACTGAAGGTTCCCGGAGGCTCCGGCGAATCGGGAGATTTCGAAAGAAGCTCCGGGAGAAAGGAGGGATAGGAATGGGGAGGCCCGTCAGAATCGCCATTGCAGGCGAGGGCGGCCAGGGGGTCCAGTCCGCCGCCGAGATCCTGGCCGAGGCCGCCGCCCTGGAGGGAAAGGAGGCGCTCTACATCCCCAACTTCGGGATCGAGCAGCGGGGCGGGGTTTCCGTGGCCTACGTCCAGATCGGGGACGAGAGGATCGGCTCTCCGAAATTCCGAACAGGGGACGTTGTAGTTGCCCTGAGCTGCCGGGCGGTGGACCGGGTGCGGATGCACGTGGGCCCCGAAACGCTCTTCATTTACGACTCCCTGCTTCCGGTGGCGGAAGAGGATCTCCCGGAAAAGGCTCAGAGGGTGGCGGCGCTTCCGGCCCTGGAAACCGCCAACCGCAGGCTTCATCCCCGGGTTTTCAACGTTCTGGTGCTGGGCGCCGTGATCGGCGCGACGGGGGTTGTCACCCTGGAGAAGGCAAGGGAAGCCATCGAGAGGCGGTTGGGGTACAGGTTTGAGAAGAGCCCCAAACTCCGGGACCTGAACTTCCGCGCCCTCCAGGAGGGGTTCGACCTGGCTGCGGGGGCAAAAGCAAGAACGAGATAAGTAAGGAGAAGGAGAACGAGGGGTTGAAAAAAGGATTTTTTGCGTATAATAATATTGAGAAAAAGAATGAGGCAGGTGCAAAGGATGAATCCGGAGAAATTAAGGCCCTCTCACGAAAAGAAGCAGGGAATCCTCTTGCCTGTTTGCGTAATTTGCGAGCGGACTCCTCCCCAGGGCATTGCGGGAGGGATGCTGGTCTCGGGCCGCTTCCTCTGCGCGCCCTGCGAAGAGGAGATCGTCCGCGCCCAGGTTGGCGACAGCCGCTATTCTCACCTCAAAGAAAAGATCAAAAGGATCTGGGCGCGGGTCAGGCCTTAGCCCGACCCTCTTTCCCTCATCTCTCCCGATTTTTCCTTCTGAGAAGAGCTTCCTTCCTCCTCCCCTCCCAGGAACAAGAGTTTGCTCCGCCTGAGAGCGGCTGCCGGAAAACCGCTTGACGTTGCGAATGTTTTATTAACACCCGCCGGGAATACCTCCTCATTTCAATGGGGAGCGTTTTTTCGTCCCACCGGGGAGCCGCGACGCATCTTGTCTCTCAGCGGCTCGGTCGAGGGAGGTTCAATAAAAATTTAGGATATGGTAGAATAAAAAAAAGTTGCGGTAAAGGCCGGAAAGATTGGGGTCGAATGTTTAATGGAGACGGAGCGCATTCCCGGGCGAACCGGATCGTACGCAGGAGGCCCGGCGGAGGACTGGCCCCCCCTTGTGGCGGGCCTTCTTGCCCATGCTGCAAAAAGCTATACAGGGTTTCACGTTCCGGGCCACAGGCAGGGCCGGGGAGCCTGGCCGGCCTGGCGCAGCCTGCTGGGAGAGGAAGTCTTTCGCCTCGACCTGACCGAACTTCCGGGTCTCGACAACCTCCAGGCCCCCGAAGGAATTATTCAGGCCGCAGCCGCGGAGGCCGCGGCTGCTTTCGGAGCGCGGGAGACCTATTTCCTGGTCAACGGCACAACTGCAGGGATCCTGGCCATGCTCCTCGCCGCCTGCCGCCCGGGGGACCGGGTGCTTGTTCCCCGGAATTCCCACCAGGCGGTGGTCCACGGCTTGATCTTGAGCGGGGCGAGCCCGGTCTACCTGCCTGTTGAGACGGACCGGACCTGGGGTCTGCCCGGAGCTTTAAAAACAGAGGACCTCGACCGCGCCCTGGACCTCCACGGCGCCGGGGCGCGCGCTGCGTTTTTCCTGCATCCCAATTATTACGGGCTGACGGGCGCCCTCGAGGCCCAGATTCAGAGGGTGAAGGAGCGGGGGCTTCTGGCGCTGGTAGACGAGGCTCACGGCGCCCACTTTCACGCAGGCCCCCCATATCCCGTTCCCGCCCTCCGGGCCGGGGCAGACCTTGTTGCCCAGGGGGCCCACAAGGTGCTGGGGGCTTTCACCCAGGGCGCTTTCCTCCATCACCGGGGGACCCTCCCGGACCCCGGGATACTCCGGCAGGCCCTCCGCATTCTTCAGTCGAGCAGCCCCTCCTACCTCTTGCTGGCCTCCCTGGATGTGGCGCGGCACCAGTTTTTCAGGGAAAAAGAAAAGTGGGAAGGGATTGCCTGCCTGGGGATGGAACTCCGGCGCAAGATCTCCCAGGTCCCGGGCCTTTTTGCACCCGGAGAGGAGCTGAAGGAAGCGCCCGGTGTTGTTTCCTTCGATCCGGCGCGTTTGATCGTGAACGTGAAGGGGCTCGGGATCACCGGTTTTGCGGCGGCAGCCTGGCTGCGGAGGGAGCGGCGCATTCTGGTAGAGCTGGCCGATTTTCAGAACATTCTGTTCCTCCTGAGCCCGGCGGATGCAGGTCTTGCACCCGAACTGCTCGCGGCCCTGGAGGCGCTTGCCCGGGCGCACGGCTTCGGAAGAAAAGGCCGGAGGCGCGGCTACCCGGAGCCTCCTGAACTCCCCCTGCCCCGCCAGGTGATGACTCCCCGTGCAGCTTTCTTTGCCCCCCGGCGGGAGGTGCCCCTGGCCGCGGCTGCAGGCGAAATTGCTGCCGAGGTTGTGGCACCTTACCCCCCCGGAGCCCCGGTCCTCTGCCCGGGCGAGGAGATCGGCCCGGAGGTCCTTGCTTACCTTAAAGCCTGGCAGGAGGCGGGAGGGGTTTGGCCCGGCCGGAAAGAGGGAACAATTAAAATAGTGGCAGGGAGTTGAGGCTTTGAGGAGGAAAGGGAAACTGATTACTTTTGAGGGGCCGGACGGAGCAGGAAAAACGACCCAGGTCAATTTAACCGCCGCTGCTCTGCGGGCGGGCGGCTACTCCGTACTGGCAACCCGGGAGCCCGGCGGGACGCGGCTTTCGGAAGCCGTGCGCGGCCTCCTTCTGGATCCGTCTTTCCGGGAAATGACCCCTGCTGCGGAGGCCCTCCTTTACGCAGGGGCGCGCGCCCAGCTGGTGAGGGAGGTCCTGATCCCGGCCCTCGCGGCAGGCACGATTGTTTTGTGCGACCGCTTTGTGGATTCCAGCCTCGCCTATCAGGGGTACGGGCGGGGGCTTGACCTGGATTTGCTGCGGACGATCAACGCCTTTGCTTTGAACGGCCTGGGGCCCTTTTACACGATTTTGCTGGATCTGGAGCCGGAACTGGGCCTGCGCCGTTCCCGGGGGAGGCACGCCGGCGACCGGCTGGAGCACGAAGACATTTCTTTTCACCACCGGGTCCGGGAGGGCTACCGTATTCTTGCCCGCACCGCACCGGGCCGGATCAAGGTGGTGGATGCGCGGGGTGCTCCGGAGGAGGTCCAGGCGCGCCTCTGGAAACTGGTTTCCCTTTATCTGGAGGACAGGGAGCCGGGCGCCCCTTTTTAAATTCGTAAACAACTGGAGAATGAGGTGAAGCCGGTGGGCGGATCTCTTGCGAAACAGGAAGAAGCGGCGGTGCGCCAGTTGCGTCAGGACCTGGCGGGCGCCCGAATATCCCACGCCTACCTTTTCTCCGGGCGCGACCCGGCAAAGTTGAGGGAACTCGCCTTTTCTTTTGCGCAAACGCTCCTCTGCACGTCTCCGGCAGCCGGGGAGGCGTGCGGAGCCTGCCCCTCCTGCCGCGCCTTTAAGCGCCGGGCGCACCCCGATTTCCATTTCTTAGAGGCGCAGGGAAGCACCCTGAAAGTAGAGCAGATCAGGCTCTGGCGCCCTTTTTTTAATTACCAGCCCCAGCTCGGCAGGCACCAGGTTTTCTGTCTGGAGGGCCCCGAGCACCTGACGGCTCCGGCCGCCAACAGCCTTTTGAAGGTTCTGGAAGAGCCCTTGGCCCGGACCGTTTTTCTCCTGTTGACGAGGGACTGCCGCGTCCTCTTGCCAACCCTGGTTTCCCGCTGCCGGGTCCTGGCTTTCCGGTCCGGGGGGGAAGAGGATTCTTCCTGCTCCAGGGAGGCCCGAGATTTGAGCGCCTCGATTTCCCGGCTCCTCTGGGAAGGGAAGGAATCGGAACTGCTCAGGGCGCTCCGCCTCTCCGGCCCGGACCGGGCTGCTGCCCGGGATTTGCTGAAGATTCTTTTTGGCGATCTTGAGGCAATCTACCTCACCCGGCGGAGCCTGGTTTGCCGGAAGCCGGAGCGCGCTCGGGAAGAGCTGGATGCGCTGGAGTCCCTGCTCGAGTGCCTGGTGGCTCTCGAGCGGGGCATTTTTTTCCTGGAGGCAAATCTGCAGACTTCTCTGGTGCTTGCCCTGACCCTCCGGACGGTGCAGAAGCGCCTCCGGGGGCTAAAAGATGTGAAAGCATTTTCTGGAAGCGAGGATTGAAAAGCCATGACAGGTGAGCAAGAAGTCCAGGATGTAAGCGAGGAAAGTCAGGCCGGGCAGGAAGCCGGACCGGCCGCAAGGGTGACTGTGGTGGGGGTCCGGTTCCGGCGGGCCGGAAAAATTTATTATTTTAAACCAGACGGCATCCCCCTCCAGCCCGGTGACCACGTGATCGTCGAGACGGCGCGGGGCATCGAGTTCGGCACCGTTGTGCTGGCTCCCCGCGAGGTGCTGCTTGAAGAAACGGTCTCTCCCCTGAAAAGCGTGATCCGGAAGGCGACTCCGGAAGACTGCGCGAAGGCGGAGGAGAACAGGCGGCGCGCCAGGGAGGCCTTTGCCATTTGCGAGCAGAAAATTGCCGAGCACGGCCTTCCCATGAAGCTGATCGATGTGGAATTCACCTTTGATGTGGGAAAGATTTTGTTTTACTTCACCGCCGAGGGAAGGGTTGACTTTCGGGAACTGGTGAAAGACCTGGCCGCAATTTTCCGGACCCGGATTGAACTGCGCCAGATCGGGGTAAGGGATGAGGCCAAGCTGCTGGGGGGGCTGGGCCCCTGCGGGAGGGAGCTCTGCTGCAGCACCTGGCTGGGGGATTTTGAGCCGGTTTCGATTCGCATGGCGAAGGACCAGAATCTTTCGCTGAATCCCACCAAGATCAGCGGGATCTGCGGGCGGCTCATGTGCTGCCTCAAGTATGAAAATCCCTGCTACGAATCCTGTCCGGTGCACCCGGAAGAGAAACACGAGGCGGGAGAAGATGAAGGAGAGGAAAATGCTCCGGGCGGAAAGGAGCAGCCAGAAGCACCCTGAAAAGGAGGGAAAGGGGGCGCTCTACCTCTGCGGGACCCCCCTGGGGAACCTGGAAGACATTACCCTCAGGGCGCTCCGGGTCCTGGGCATGGTCGACCTGATTGCCGCCGAAGACACCCGCTGCACCCGGAAACTCCTTTCCCGCTACGACATCCATACCCCTCTCACCAGCTTCCACGAGCACAACCAGGAGGAAAAGATCCCCTTTTTGCTTTCGGAGCTTGCGAAAGGGAAGCTGGTGGCGCTGGTTACAGACGCCGGGATGCCGGGCCTGGCGGACCCCGGCTATCACCTGGTGCGCCGCGCCCTCATCGAGGGCTACGGGGTCACGGTGGTGCCGGGCCCCTCGGCCGTCGTGGCGGCGCTCGTGATTTCGGGATTTCCCCCTTACCCCTTTTATTTTCAGGGCTTCCTCCCCCGCGCCCGGGGCGCGCGGCGGGAGCTTTTGAAGGAGCTTGAGGAGGAAACCAGAACGGGGGTTTTTTACGAAACCCCCCACCGCCTCCAGAAAACCCTGGAGGACTTCCGGGAGGTTTGGGGGGAAGAGCGGCGGGCGGCGGTGGCGCGGGAGCTCACGAAGCAGCATGAGGAAGTGGTGCGGGGAACCTTTGCCGAACTCGCGGCCCACTTCGCAGCCCACCCCCCGCGGGGGGAACTGACCCTTGTTACGGAGGGGAGAAGGAGAGAGGCGCCGGCCCCTCCGGAGGACCCGGAGGCCCTCAGGGCTGCGGTGGAGGCCCTGAGGCGCGCCGGGGCGGAGTTCCAGGCCGCCTGCAAGGCTGTAGCGCGCGCCCTGGGGATCTCGAAGAGCGAGGTTTACCGGGCCTGCCGCGGAAAATGATGCGCACGCATCATTTGCTGAACCCAAAAAACGAAAAATCAACCCCCGTTTCGGCTTTAAAACGGGGGGTTTCCTGAGGACAGGGAATCCAAAAGCTGCAAAGGCTTGACCGCCTGCAGGCGCAATTAAACAGCCTCCTGAGCCATCGCCCGCGCGCACTCCCGGCACACGTTTTTGCCCCGGAAATGCTGGACGTTTTCTGCATTGCCGCAGAAAATGCACGCCGGTTCGTACTTTTTCAGGATAATCTTCTCCCGGTCTACATAGATCTCCAGGGCGTCTTTTTCTGCGATTCCCAGGGTTCGCCGCAGCTCAATGGGTATCACGACCCTCCCCAGTTCGTCGACCTTTCTGACAACTCCGGTAGATTTCACAGCTCCTCTCCCTCCTGGATAAAATTCGACAGAATTCGCTTAAGCAAAAGCATACCATCTCTTCCAGGAAAAGTCAACCATTTGCGCGAAATTTTTTAAAAAGTTTCAGCTTGTTCCCCGGGGCGTAATTCCCTGCTTTCTGTGGTATAATAAGTTTTTGAGAAATTCCCAAGGGAAAGGAGTAGAGCCTGGTCGTTAGAAGAAATTCGCGCAAAGCATGGCGCAGCCGGGCGTGTTTATGGAGAAAAAGGTTTTTTATGTCACAACTCCCATTTATTACCCGAGCGATCGTCTTCACATCGGACACGCCTATACCACCGTTGCCGCCGACTGCCTGGCCCGCTACAAACGGCTGCGGGGGTGCGATGTCCTTTTCTTGACAGGCTCTGATGAGCACGGGCAGAAGATCGAGCGCAAGGCGCGCGAAAAGGGGATGGATCCCCAGGCCTACGTGGACCAGATCGTGGCGGGGTTTAAGGAGTTGTGGCGGCGTCTCCACATTTCCTACGATGATTTTATCAGAACAACGGAGCCCCGCCACAAGGCGGTGGTTCAGGCGATCTTCCAGAAGATTTACGAGCAGGGAGACATCTACAAATCAACCTACGAAGGCTGGTACTGCACTCCCTGCGAGACCTTCTGGCTGGAGCGCCAGCTGCTGGAGGGGAACTGCCCGGACTGCGGGCGTCCGGTGGAGCTGCTCAAGGAGGAAAGCTACTTTTTCCGCCTCTCCAAATACCAGGATCGGCTCTTGCGCTACATCGAGGAGCACCCCGAATTCATCCAGCCTGTTTCCCGCCGGAACGAGATGATCAATTTCATCAAGGGGGGGCTCGAGGACCTCTGCGTTTCCCGGACAACTTTCAGCTGGGGGATTCCCGTTCCCTTCGATCCCCGCCACGTCATCTACGTCTGGTTTGACGCCCTTGTCAATTACATTTCGGCCCTTGGCTGGGACAAAGCAGACCCCCGCTTCGAGCATTACTGGCCCCACGTGACGCACCTGGTGGGAAAGGACATCGTCCGTTTCCACACCGTGATCTGGCCGATCATCCTGATGGCCGCCGGGATTGAGCCCCCCCGAACCGTTTTCGGACACGGCTGGCTCCTCCTGGAAGGGGGGAAGATGTCCAAGTCCCGGGGGAATGTGATCGATCCCCTCATCCTGATCGACCGCTACGGGGCCGACGCCGTGAGGTACTACCTCCTGCGGGAACTTCCCTACGGGGGGGACGGCTACTACAGCGAGGAGAGCCTTGTGGCGCGGCTCAACACGGATCTCGCCAACGACCTGGGGAACCTGATCAGCCGGACCTTCGGAATGCTGGAAAAGTACTGGGGCGGAGTTGTTCCGGAGCCGGGCCGCCGGGAGCCGCTTGATGAAGATTTGAAAGCCTGCGCCCGGGAGGCCAGGCAGGAGCTGGAGCAGAAACTCGAGCGCTTCGATTTCAGCAATGCCCTCGCCGCCGTCTGGCAGCTCGTCCACCGCGCCAACCGCTACGTTGACGAAACCCAGCCCTGGAACCTGGCGCGCGATCCTGAAGGCCGGCCGCGGCTTGCGACGGTTCTCTACAACCTGAGCGAAGCGGTCCGGGTCCTGGCCGTCTGGTGCTCCCCCTTTATGCCGCTCTTCCCGGCCCGGGTCTGGGAGCAGTTTGGAATCGACGACCGCCCCGAACTCCACACCTGGGAGAGCACCGGGGAGTGGGGGCGCCTGCCTGCGGGGCTGCGGATCACGCGGGGGCCGGGGCTTTTCCCGCGGGTGCAACAAGGGGCGGACGAGCGAGCCGCCGCGCCCGCGCCCCGGGAGGCCGCCCCTGCCCCGGAGGCCGCGCCTGCTGAAGCAGAGCGCTCTCCCCATGCGGTGGAGGCGCCCGGGGTGCGCCCGGAAGCGGGGGAAGCTAAGCCGGAAATTACGATTTCTGATTTTGCGAAGCTCGACCTCCGGGTCGCCCTCGTCAGGTCGGCCGAAAGGATCGAAGGGGCAGACCGGCTGCTGAAGCTGGAGGTCGATCTGGGAGGGGAGACCAGGACGGTTGTCGCCGGGGTGGCCCGGTTTTACCGCCCTGAGGAGCTGGTCGGAAGGCGGGTCGTGGTTGTGGCCAACCTCGCCCCGGCGAAGCTGCGGGGGGTCACCTCCCACGGCATGATCCTGGCGGCCGTAGGGGAAGAGGATCTTGGGATCCTGACGGTGGACAGAGAGCTTCCGCCCGGAACGCCTGTGCGCTGATCTTTTTTCCCCCGGCCGGGTCTTCAAGCGGCCCGGCAGCCGGGCCGGCTCGAGAAAGTCTGCCGGGGAGGCATTTTTAATGGAAACTGCCGATCTTGTTCTGGTTGACACTCACGCCCACCTGAACGACCCGAAGTACGACCGGGACCTGGAGGCGGTCCGGGCGCGGGCGCGGGAGGCCCGCGTCGCGGCCATCATCTGCGTGGGCTACGATTTTGCCTCCTCCCGCCGCGCGGTGCAGCTTGCCGGGACGTTCCCCGAAATTTACGCCGCCGTGGGATTTCACCCCCACGACGCCGCCGGTGTTCCCGAGCGCGCCTGGGAGGGCCTGCGGCTGCTTGCCCAAAACGGGCGGGTGGTGGCCCTGGGGGAAATGGGGTTTGACTTTTACCGTAACCTTTCTCCGCGCAATGTGCAGGAGGAGGTTTTCCGGCGGCAGCTTCAGCTTGCCGGGGAGTTAAACCTTCCCGTGATCATTCACGACCGCGCCGCCCACGAGGAGACCCTTGCGGTCCTGGAAGAGTTCCCCGGGCTTCCCGGCGTTGTTTTCCACTGCTTTTCCGGGGGGCCCCGCTTCGCCGAGGAATGCCTGGCGCGGGGCTACTACCTCGGGATTGCGGGCCCCATCACCTTTCCCAAATCAGAGGAGTTAACCGAAGCGGTGAGGATTGCCCCTCTGAACCGGCTCCTGCTGGAGACCGACTGCCCCTATCTTGCCCCTCAGCCCTGGCGGGGCAGGCGGAACGAACCCTCCTACCTGACCGCCGTGGCGGAGGCGGTTTCCCGTGTGAAAGGGGTTTCCCCCGCCGAGGTCGCGGCGGCAACCACCGCCAGCGCCTGCCGCCTCTTCCGCATTGCCCCCTCCTGAAAACCGTTTTCTGGTTGTTGCTCCAACCCCTTTTTCAGGGGGTTTTTTATTTGCACCGGCCGGCCCCGCTCCCCCTTCCCTGTATAAATCGGGAATTGATGGGAAATAATGGTGGATAAACCAGTTCCCAGAAAAGGGGAGGTTTGGGTTGTGACGAAGCTGGAGCTGCTGATTTCGTCTTCTGATAAAAAGCAGCGGGGATGCTGGCGCAGGGGCCTCCTCTGCGCCGTCACCCTGGCTTTATTCCTGCTTTTTCTGGAGGGGAGCGGCCGGGCGGAGACCCCCTTGCCCGAGGCGGTCGGCGTCTTCTGGCAGGACTTTTTTGGCAAACCACCGCGCCCCGAAGGGCGCCGGGTGGTGCGGATCGGGATCACCTATACCAGGGGGGAAGGGCTCTCTCTTCAGACTTTTGAAGATACGCCGGTGCGGGTGCAGGTGGATGGGTCAACCGTTGTGACGCGCGCCCCTTTCCCCCGCCTCGAAGAAATTCTGGCGGGGGCGGGAATTGAGCTGGGGGCGCGCGACCGGGCTGAGGCGAAGCTTGTCACGGGAGAGGACATTCCGGAGATTAACGTGATCCGGGTCCGCAGCCGGATCGTTGCCGAGGAGGTGCGCCTTCCCTGCCCGGTGAGGCGGGTCCAGGATTTCTATCTTCCTCCTGGGAAAACCGAAGTGCGCTCCCCGGGGCGCCCCGGGCTCCTTTTGAAAAAGATCGAGGTGACTACCGAAAACGGGGTGGAGGTTGCCAGGAAAGAAGTCGGGGCTGAGGTGATCCGGAAGCCTGAGCCCAGGATCATCGCCTGCGGCTCCCGCGCCGGGCTCCCGGCCCGGCGCGCTGCGGCGCGCGGGGAACCGCCCGAAAAGGAGGCGCGCCGGGTGCTTAAGATGGTGGCAACGGCCTACACGCACACCGGAAACCCCACCGCAACCGGGGTCTGGCCCTATGTGGGAGGAGTCGCGGTGGACCCCGAGGTCATTCCGCTGGGTTCGAAGCTCTACGTGGAGGGTTACGGGCCGGCAAGCGCGGTGGACACCGGCGGGTTGATCAAGGGGAACAGGATTGACCTCTTTTTCAATACTCCGGAGGAGTGTTTTGCCTTCGGAAGGCGGGAGGTCACCGTTTACGTGCTGGAAGAGGGCAGCTGAAAAAAGAGGAAATTTTGGCCGCGTGTGGAATAATATATAACCACGGTTTTTCTTTGGCATGACACATTTAATCGATAAGAAAAGATGTTTGGCAAAGAAAGGAACCACGCACTCAATTTAAGGTAGAAGGCACAAAAAAACAGGAGACTATTAGGTATCAGAAAGGCAAAGGATGGTGTTGGGTGCGGGGAACCATTTCGGGGTTGGAGCCTGGTGTAAAGGGGGAGGCAGCATGTGGAAAATTGCCGGGGGATGGGCAAAATCTGGGCCGGGACGCCTTGCCCTTGTTTCCTGTCTCGTGGGGACCCTCGCCTGGGGGACGCTGGCCGGCGCCCAGCAGCGGATTGTGATCAGGGTTGACGGGAAAGTGGTGGAGCACAAAACCCTCAGGCGCAGCCTGGGGGAAGCCCTCGCCGAGGCGGGAGTGAAGGTGGGCCCCCGGGATCTGGTATCTCCAGATCCCGCCACACCGGTTAAGAGAGGGCTGAAGGTAACGGTGCACCGGGCGGTGCCGGTCCGCGTTCTGGCCGATGGGCAGACCCGGGTTGTCTTAACTCCCCCGGCCCCGGTGGTAAGCATTCTGAAAATGGCAAACATCACCCTGGGGCAGCAGGACCGGGTGAGTTTGCCCCTGGATTTCACCGTAAGGCAAGGTACTGTGATTCGAGTGACCAGAATTGTTGAAAAAATATTGAGGGAGAAATATACCCTCCCGGCGGCCGTGGAGAGGAGGGCCGATCCCGCTCTGGAGCGGGGACGGGTGCGCCTTGTCAGCCCGGGGAGGGCAGGCGAAGGCGAGCGGATCGTCAGGGTCACTTTTGCGGACGGACGGGAGATAAAGAGAACGGTGCTCCAGGAAAGGGTGCTGCGCCCCGCCCAGAACCGGATTGTTGCCTGCGGGACTCTCGGGACGGTGGCGCGCGGAGGCTCTGTAATGCGTTTTCAGCGTGTTCTTGAAGCCCATGCAACGGCTTACAGTCCGCGCACCGGGAGGTACACGGCGACCGGTCACCCTGTCGGGTACGGGGTGGCCGCCGTTGACCCCCGCGTCATTCCTCTGGGAACGCGGCTCTATGTGGAGGGCTACGGCTTTGCCAGGGCGCTCGATGTGGGAAGCGCGATCAAAGGAAACAGGATCGACCTCTTTTTTGAATCCGAGGAGGAGTGCCGGAGGTGGGGGCGCCGCCTGGTGAAGGTATACATTCTGGAGTAGGATGCCTTTTCTGGAGGCCCCGGGATTTCATGCGCCGCCGTCTGGCGGCTTT
>JABLXW010000010.1 GCA_013177945.1 Bacillota bacterium | reverse complement strand
GTGGGTTTGACCCGGTACGGGGAGACCGGGTATACTGGATCTGGGAGACCCGAAAGAAAAATTTTAAGGGACGAGGGAACCGGTTATATGAAGTGCAGGAAGTGCGGAGAAAAGGGAGTTATCAAATTAAGGGAGTACAATCTCATCCTCTGCGCCCCCCATTTTCTTGAGTTTTTCGAAGGAAGGGTCGCTTCCGCTCTCAGGAGGTACAGGCTCCTCGGGCGCTGCGAGAAAGTGCTGGTGGCGGTCTCCGGGGGAAAGGACAGCCTGAATACCTGGTATGTTTTAAGGAAGCTCGGGTTTGCGGCAGACGGATTTCACATCGATTTGGGCATCGGGGAGCACTCCCGGAGGTCGCGGGAAAAGGCGGAGAATTTTGCCCGGGAAATCGGGGGGAAGCTGGCGGTGCTGGAACTGCAGAAGGAGCTCGGTTATTCTCTTCCCGATCTCGTAAAAAGAGAGGGGAGGACGCCCTGCGCCACCTGCGGGCTGGTTAAAAGGTACCTGATGAACAGGGAGGCGCTGGCAGGGGGGTATCCTGCCATCGCAACCGGCCACAACCTTGATGATGAGGCAGCTACTCTCCTCTCCAATCTGCTTAGCTGGAGCACGGGCTACCTGGCGCGCCAGTCTCCCTGCCTCCCTTCCTGGCACCCGGGGCTTGCCAGAAAGATCAAGCCCCTCTGCGAGATCAGCGAAAAAGAGAGCGCCGCTTACGCTGCCCTCAATAAAATTGACTGCATTGACGAGGCGTGCTCCTATTCCAAAGGGGCAACCTCCCTTTTTTACAAGGACATCATAAACCAGATCGAACTCCACTCCCCGGGAACAAAGATCCGCTTTTACCGGGAGTTTCTTGCAAAGGGCAGGCATTTCTTTGCCGGGGAAAGGCACGAGGAAAAACTGGTGGACTGCCCGGAGTGCGGGCTCCCGACCACTCATCCTCCCTGCGCTTACTGCCGCCTGAGGGGAAGGATCAGGGCTGCGGAGCAGGCGAATGCTCCCGGCTGACCCCGGCGGGCCGCCCCCAGGGGCTTCGTTTGGACTGCCGGTCTCTTTTGTAGTATAATAAAAATGTGACCGGAGGTATAGAAATGTTTCAGGCAACCTCGCCAGCCGCCCTGCGGGCGCTGCTGAAGCGCTATCGCTTGGGGCCCAAAAAAAGGCTTGGCCAGCATTTTCTCTGGCAGCCGGGGCTTGTCGAGAAGATTGCCGATGCCGCCGGACTTGAACGCGGGGACGTGGTTGTGGAAATAGGCCCCGGTTTGGGAATCCTCACGGCGGCATGCGCCCGGCGGGCAGGGCTGGTGATCGGGGTGGAAATCGATCTGGCTTTGTTTCCTCTCCTGGAGGAAACCCTCAGGGAATACGGAAATGTGCGCCTGGTTCCAGGAGATGCCCGCAGGGTCGACTTTGATGAACTGGTGGCGCATTATGCACCTGATTTCTCAGGGTCTTACAAGGTAGTGGGAAACCTCCCTTACTATTTAGCGAGCTTGCTTATCCAGCGCCTGCTCAAAGGGGGGTTCCGAACGGGGCTCCTTGTTTTTATGGTCCAGCACGAGGTGGCGGAGCGCCTCACCGCGAGGCCGGGAGGGAAGGAGTACGGGGCCCTTTCTGTGGCGGTGCAGTATCATACGGAGCCGGAGCTTTTATTCACCGTTTCGCCCCGCGCCTTTTTCCCGCCCCCCGAGGTGGCTTCGGCGGTCGTCAGGCTGCGGCGCCGCCGGGAGCCGGCGGTGGAGGTGAGGGACGAGGAGTTCTTCTTTCAGGTTGTCAGGGCCGCTTTCCGCTACCGCCGGAAAACCGTCAGGAACGCTTTGCTGGAGGCTGGGCTTCTGAGGCCGGGTCTGGAGGCAGAGAGGGTTTTCAACGAGATCCGGATTGCTCCCGAGCGCCGGGGGGAAACCCTTTCCCTGGATGAATTTGCAGCTCTGGCCAATGCTCTGCTCCTGATGCAGGAAAGGAAGGTTCAAGATGCGGTTCATTAGTCCAACCAAGGGTGTTATGACCTGGGATGAAGTTGTTGCCGAGCTCCTTGACTATATGACAGGGGATGTCAGTTTTTCTTACAAAATCATCATCGGGACCGATTCCCACGTTCGGGATGAAACGCATTTTGTCACCGCCCTGGTTGTGCACCGCGTGGGGAAGGGGGCGCGCTACTTTTACCGGCGCAAGGTGCACCAAAAGATTGTCAGCCTGCGCCAGAAGATCTTTTATGAAGCGGCTCTCAGCCTGGAAGTTGCCAGCAAACTGGCCCAGAGCCTTGCCCGGCAGGGGCTTACCGACCTTGATCTCGAGATTCACCTGGACATCGGGCGGAACGGCGAAACAAAGGATTTGATTCGAGAGATTGTCGGAATGATTGTGGGAAGCGGTTTCGATGCCAAGATCAAGCCGGAGTCCTGCGGGGCCTCCAAGGTTGCAGACAAGTACACCAAGTAGAAAAAAACCCTTCTTTCCGGGAGGGTTGTGAATTTAGTTGAGGCGGACTCCCCCGAAACGGGGGAGTTTTTAATTTCGCACTTTTTTGACGGTCCGGACATAAGATAAGACAGGGAGAAATTGGAAAAAAGGAAGTGGTCTGGTGAAAGAGGTGAGGGTTGGAGACGTTGTGACGCGAAAGTCCTACGGAGGAGATATTTTTTTCCGGGTTGAGGCGATTTTTCAGGAGGATGCAAAAGTTTGGGCCCTGCTCAGGGGTCTTTGCGTCCGCCTTTATGCAGACGCTCCGGTGGAGGATTTAGAGAAAAGGAGCATCAGCGAAGTCACTCTGCACCGTCGGGAATTTGTCAGAAAGCAGGGTGAATTCATCCGCCAGGCGCGGGCCCGCCAATCCCAACTGAGGCAGGCAACCATCCTCCGGAACGGCAAAAAGGAGGCGGGCTTGAATTTTTTTGAGTTACCGGGCCGGGTGCTTCATTTAGACGGCGACCGCGAGTACCGCGAGCTCTGCCTCCATACCTATCTTCAGCTGGATGTTCCATGCCGCGTTATCCATGTGCCTGAGCGAGAGCAGCCGGCCCTCGTCTATCGCTACCTGCGGGAGGAGCGCCCCGATATTCTTGTCTTGACCGGCCACGACGGCTTTTTAAAAGGAAAGCGGGATTACCGGAACATGGAGAACTACCGGCACTCCCGCTATTTTTGCGAAGCGGTCCGGCGGGCGCGGGAGTACGAACCGGGCCGGGACGATCTGGTGATCATCGCCGGGGGGTGCCAGTCGTACTACGAGGCGCTGATCGAGGCGGGAGCCAACTTTGCCAGCGCCCCCGAACGGGTGATGATCCACGTTCTCGATCCTGTGTTCATTGCCGAAAAAATCGCCTTCACTTCTATCTACGAGAAGTTATTCTTGCCGGAAATTTTAGAGCACGCGGTAACGGGGCCAAAAGGGATCGGGGGGGTTCAGACCCGGGGCAAGTTTCGCCTCGGCCTTCCGCGTTCTTCCTATTAAAGGCCGGAGGGGAGTAAAACCAATTCCAAAGAGCGGGAATATAATAGTAGGTGTCCGGATGAGTTAAGGGAAGGGGGGATTGGGCTTGGAGGAGAATATCCGGTCCGGAGAAAGGAAATATGCGCCCGAAGTTGAGAAGGGGGCAGCACCGGAAGTTCAGGTCAGGCGGGGCAAAGAGATATTTCGGGAGTCCCTGGTCAACGGGAATGTAACGGCGGTGCTCGGGAATATCAGCAGTTGGGCCGAGTACATCCGGGAGGCAGCGGGGGCTCTGGAGCAGGTTGTTGAACTGGCGCGGGCCGCCCTGCAGAAACAGGCCTCTGCCGAAGGAATTCCCGCCCAGCAAATCAGCCTCGTGCCAAGTCCGGCGATCTTTGTCAATCTGCTCAAAACTCCTGAATTTCAGCAGGTAATGGCAGCTGTCCTCGTTCAGTTTTTAAAATAAATAAAAGGTTTCTTTCAAGCGTCCTGCAGGGACGCTTTTTCGTTGGCCAGGCTCCGCGCAGAGAACCGGCCCCTTTCCTTCTCCCCAGTAATTGTCACGATCTCTTAAACAAAAAACAGGTTCAAGAGAACCAGGCCCGCTTTGGTGACAGGGCAGCACCAGACCCTTGACCATCGCCTGCATTACAATCTCCTCGTTGACGGGAACGCTGTGCAGGAAATGGGCGGATCCTGACAGTGCTTTCCGTTAACTACCTGTTGAAAGAAGAAAGCCCTCCGGACTTTCCGAAGGGCATCTTTTCGGAGGCTCTTCCTCAGCCCCGGGCGGCTGTGATCTTCACGTCACCACCCTCACGGCAGACGGTCAACTCCACACTCTCCGTCAAGACATCTGTGTAACTGAAGGAAATGCGCCGCTGGGATCTTTTTTCATCCAGCTTGATCACAAAGATGTTGGGGTAGGTGCGTTCCAGAACCCCTTCCCGCTCCACCACCTTGTTCCGTCCCTTATAGGACCTGAGCCTGACCCGGGTGCCCACAAAATTTTCAAGATCCTGCCTGATTTCGGCAAGCGCCTGTTTGGTTGCCATCTGAATGATCACCTTCTTTTTATTGAAAAATTCTGCTCATGTTTTTTCTAAAAAACATTTCATAATATTATATCAGCTTCACCTCTCCGGGTCAACACGCACGCCGCCTGAGCTATCCCCACTTTTTTAGCCCGTTCCGCCTAAGAGATCCGCCACGTGCCTGAAAACCAAGGACTTCAAAGAGGGTGGTTTCCGCCACAGGCTTAGTTTCCGGGAATAGAAGATATAGAAGCCTACCCGGAAAGAAGCAAGGGTGCACCTCTTTTTTAGTGTTCGCCATGAGCCTCCGGTGGAGCCCGGCACTCAGGAGTGCAGGTGTCTCCCGCCCCAGAGCCCTTTTTTCGCTTCCCTGGCCTCGCGCTGGAATTTCACGAAAAGGTCGGCGTACCTCACGTTCGGCGGCACGGTCAGCACCTGGGCGTACCCCTCCAGGAGCAGCCGGGCGTTGAACATCTTTTCCCGGACTTCAGACGCGGAAGCACCCGTGGGCGGCTCGAGCCAGACGTAGGCGAGAAGCCTGCCGTAACGGTCGCGCTCCTGGACGTCGCGCTCGAGCCACACGCGGCGCCCCAAAAGGCTCTTTTTTGTGAAGGCCGCGGCGGCGCGGCCGTAAGGCTCCTCCCCTGTTTTGGGGTGGCGGGTTTCCGGGGTGTCCACCCCGATGAAGCGCACCTTTTGGGTGCGCCGCCCCGGAAGGCGCACCCGCACAGTATCACCATCGATGACCTCCGCGACGGTGGCGGGGATGAGGTCGGGAGGCGCGGTGTCATCGGACGCGGCCTGCTTCTGGAGAGGAGAGCTCTGCCCCGGCGGAGGCGCCGGGGCGGTTTTTTCCGGCAGCCCGCCACAGCCCGCGGGGCGCAGGAGAAGGAGAAAGCAAACCAACACCAGGAAGCCGGGCGAAGTTCTTCTCAGGGCGCCCCCAGCCTTCCTCGGCATTGCCTCGACCCCCCTGTCTCTTGAGGCATCTCCACCTTTGTTTCTCTACTGCTCTTCGCCACAGGCGGGTGTTTCCCTGCTGCTATCGCAGAGATAAAAACCCATGGCACCGGACCTGGACTTTCCCTGCTGGAGCGGCTCCAGCAGCCCCAACCATCAGGCCATCCTTTCATTCAGTTTTTTGGGGTAGAAGTGGGGGTCCGGAAGACTTTTGAATTTTCTCGAAGGTGTTTTATCCCAAAGGGGGAGGCTTGCAGCGCAAATGTTCAAGGGAGCCAGGCACCGGTACGCTGCTTACGGCCTTAAAGATAGCTGTGCAGACCCCTCATGAAGTAATTCACTCCAAAGAAAGTAAACATGACCAGGAGAAAGCCCAACAAAACCATCGCGGCCGAAGTCTTTCCCCTCCACTGGCGCTTCTTCCGGAGGTGGAGGTAGAGGGCGTACACGATCCAGGTGAGGAGCGACCACGTTTCCTTCGGGTCCCAACTCCAGTAGGAGCCCCAGGCCTGCTCCGCCCAGACGGCGCCGCAGACGATGGTGAGCGAGAGCATGGCAAAGCCGAAGAAGGTGACCCTGGAGATGACCTCCTCGAGACTCCTGCTGGCGTCCTCATCTTTCCTGAAGAGGCAGACGGCGGCAACCCCGGCCCCGGCCGCAAACGCCGCGTAGGCCAGGACCGCCGTCAGGACGTGGACGGCGAGCCACCCGCTCTTGAGCGCCGGGGGCAGGGGAAGCACGGTTTTCTGGGGGCCGGGGAGGAGGAAAACGGCCACCCCGAGGAACAGCGCCGCGAGGAGCAGGACCGGCCCCCCGGGAGCTGCCGCCTTCACCCGGGAAGGGAGGATCAGGAAGACACCTGCCGTGGCCCAGGCGAGGGTAAGAAGGAACTCGTAGCTGTTGGCGACCGGGAGGCGGCCGCTCATCCCGATGCGCACCCCAAGGGCAATTGTGTGGGCCGCGAAGCCGGCGGCAGCGAGCCCGGGGGCAAGCCTCCCCCGCCTCTCGCCCGCAGTACCCCGGGGCCAGAAAGAGGCGGCCGCGGCCGCGAGGTAGGCCGCGAAAGCCAGAGCCGCGAGAACGTCAAACAGCAGCTTCAATACCGGATCCCTCCTTGTCTCCGCGAGGTTTTCGTTCTCCTGCAAAGGCGCAGCCCAGGAGCAGGAGGGCGCCCGCGGTGAGCGCCAGCCCCCCGGCGAGGACGAGCGGCTGCCCGGGGTCGGTCTTCACGAGGAAAACAGAGACCGGTCGCACCCCGGTGAAGGCCACCGCGGCTCCCGCGCCCAGGGCAACCTGTTCTCCCGGCTTCGCCATTCCCACCCCGAGGCGCTCCTCCCCCCGGTACACGGAGAAGATGAAGCGGGGGTTGTCGGGCCGCAGCCCCTTCGACTCCATGCCCCACTCCGGGCGGAAGTTAGGGAGGTAGCGGTAAACCTTGAGGCGCAAGGCAGTGCCCTCCACGGGCACGACCTCCCCTTCTGCCGCCTCCAGCTTCCGCACTCTTCCTCCTTCTTTCACCTCCAGCTCCGCCAGCCAGCGGTAGCTGTACTGGTAGACCTTGACTCCGCGGCAGGAAAGGGGATGGTTGACGGAGATGTCTGCCCTGACAAGGGTCCTTTTCCCGTTGCCCACGGCCACCCGGGAGGTGAACTGGGCGGGGGAGCCGTCTGAGTAGTAGGAGACGGCAAAGTCCTCGAGCCGCAGCGAAAGCCCGCGGCCCGCTGCGACTACCCCCTCTAGAGCTGCCGCCTCCCCTTCCGCGAGGGAGACAAGACCTTTCTCCCCCCGGGTGACGGTAACAAAGCCGCCCGCAATGACGAGGAGCAGGCCGGCGTGGAAGACAAGGACCCCGACCTGCCTCGGGCCGAAGGAGCGCGTCCGAAAGAAGGAGCACGCCCGCCTGCAGGTGCACAAAAAAAGGTTTCCGAAAAGGGCCGCGAGGATGAACGCGAACCACGGGGAGCGGTAGAAATCTTCCCGCACGGCACTCCCCAGTGCCGCTGCCACACCGAGGAGGACCATGAGGGAGAGGCCGAGCCGGAGCGAGGCCAAAAAATCACAGGAAAGCCGGAGCATGGTCCGCACCCCCTGCCCCGGCTCCCTCTGAAGCAAAGCGTCTTCCGCAGGTCTCGGAGGCCGCCTCAGCTCCACGCTTCCTCCTTGGCAGCCGCCTTCCCCGCAATGCGGCCGAAGACGATGCAGTCGGCCATCGCCACGCCTCCCAGGCGGACCGCTCCGTGCGTCCCTCCGGTGACCTCTCCGGCGGCGTACAGCCCCTTGATGGGCTTGAAGTCCTGGTTGATGACCTGGGCGTTCGTGTTTATTACCAGCCCGCCCATGCAGTGGTGGACCTTCGGCCAGAGCCTGACGGCGTAGAAGGGCGGGGCGCCCATGGGCCTGGCCCCCTTGCCGATCATGCAGTTGAAGTCCTCGTCCTTGCCCTTCTCTACGAAGGAGTTCCAGCGGGCGATCTCCTTCAGGAAGGGTTCGAGCGGGATGTTGTAGTGTTTCGCCACTTCCTCCAGGGTGTTGAACTGCTTAATGGCACCGTTTTTCAGGCCGGCTTCAAGGGTTTCGGGCACCACCTGCTTCTGCACCGCGTAGGAGTCGGCAACGTGGATCACCGGCACCCCGACGAGGATGATGGCGTCAGCGCGTTCCTTGCGGTTCCCGGTCTCGTTAACGAAGCGCTTCCCGGTCTTGGGGTTGATGATCGGGCCGTGGCCGATGACGCGCTCCGAGAACAGGGGTACATAGCCGAACCCCTTCTCGTCCGGGCTCGCCCAGGGGCCGAGCTGGATCCAGTCGAGGTGGACGTCCATGGCACCGATCTTGAGCGCCTCCCGCAGCGCCTCGCCCGTGGCCCCGGGCTGGTTCGTGCTCTCGAACTCCTCGGTGAGGCGCGGGTCGTGAATCGTGCGCATCTTGATGTCGCGGGAGAAGCCGCCGGAGGCAAGCACCACCGCCTTCCTGGCCTTGATGAAGACAGGGGCGCCGCTGTTCTCGTCGCCGAACTTGTAGCCGTGGCGCACTTCGATTCCGACTATTCTGCCTTCTTTGTTCTGGATGAAGCGGACGAGCTTCCTGTCTGTCTCCACGGTGACGCCCAGTTCCTTTAGCTTTGCCAGCATCTTCTTGACGACTTCGGAGCCCGAGGCGTTGATCGTCTGGTGCGTCCTGGGCACTGAATGGCCGCCGTGGTAGGTGAGCCTGGCGAACCGGGCACCCAGATATTCAATCGTCCACTCGAGAGCATCTCTGGCCTGCTCGGCAACGATGCGCGCCTTCTCCACGTGGTTCAGGTAAAGCCCCGCCTTCAGCATATCCTGAACCATGAGTTCGGGCGAGTCCTTGATGCCCTGCTCTTCCTGCATCTTTGTTCCCGGGGCCGCAAAGTCCCCGCCGTTGATGATCGAGTTGCCGCCGGGCGCCGGCATCTTTTCGATTACCTTTACGGTCGCCCCGGCGTTTTTCGCCTCAATTGCTGCTGCAAGGCCCGCGAACCCGGAGCCGACCACCACCACATCGGCCTCCTCGTTCCACCTGACCGCTTCTGCGGACGGCCCCTTGCCGCAGCCCGCGAGGGCGGCCGCCCCGGCAACCGCGAGGCCCGTGGCCGCCATGCCCTTCAAGAAGTCCCGCCGTCCGATTTTCCTCTCCGCCATTCTTTTAAACCTCCTTTGAAAGGGTGTCTTTTAAACCCTCTTTGAAAGGGTATCACTCTAAGAGTTTCCCCTTGGGAGTCAACCCCGGATTCAGCTTCCGGCAGACTCGATCTTCCAGCTCTCGTCAAGCTTCTCGAACCAGTCGAAGGTGTGGCACTGGGCGCAGTAGACCTCCGACTGGCGGTGCATCTTGTGGCAGAGGGTGCACCTGAGGTCCGCCAGGTGAGAATCGTGGGGGTTCGCGGAATCGAAGCTGGTGGCGGCAACAGCATCCTCCCAGTCGTCCTCGTGGCAGGCGAGGCACTCCTCCCGAGAGAAATTAAGCTCTTTGAGGAGGTTTTTCGTAGCTCCCGGTGAGGTAGCGGATCCCCTCTTTGAGCTTTTCCGTGTTCGTCTTGTGGTGGCAGTCGAGGCACGCCACACCTGCCCCCGCGTGCCTGGCGGCAAGGAGTGAGCCCTCCTTCCAGGACTGGTAGTAAGGCTTGATGATGTGGCAGCTTGCGCAGAAAGAGGGCTTTTTGCTGGCCTGAAGGAGGACGCCTCCGGCGGCGGCGCCGACAACCACCAGGGCGGCGAGCACCCCGAGCAGGACCTTCGGCCTAGAGAAAGCTTTTTTATGCACTCCGTTCGTTTCTGTATTATGAGCTTCCATCAAGCTTCTCCCTCCGTTTTCGCAGTGTTTTTGCGTTTATAATGTTTGTTCCTAAAGGTGCGAATTCCTTTGTTTTGCAGGACAAATAGAAAAGTGGTATCCTGTTATTAGGGACAAAATTCGACAACAATCGCCTCTCCTGCTTTCTTCCGAGGCGAAAGAACGAGGGAGACCCGGTGCACGAAGGGGGAATCTTCCAGTGACAGACGGCCAAAAGAGGATGAAGGACATCCTCGTGGAGTCGGTCCTCGAAGGGAAGGAACTGCGAGAAGTCCTCACCTATCTCCACGAAGCCACCGGAAGGTGCATCACCATCGCCGACTACAGGGGGAGGATCTATGCCCGCACCGGGGGGGATGCAGGCGCCTCCCCGGACGACCACTACCTTTCCCTGCCCTGCACAGAAAATGACGACCGCTTCTTCTACGACCCCCGTACAAGGAGGCTCTTCTGCCGCACAGGGCACGGCGGGAAGGATGGCTATGTTATCGTCGAGGACGTAGGACCGGGGGAGCATGACAACTTCGCAGAACCCCTGGAAGAGGCATCCCTGGCAGTAAAGACGTTTTTCGCCCAGGCTCACGCGGCGGAAAGCGCGGAAAACCTCCACATCCACAAGCTGATCGCAGATCTGCTTGTCCGCAACATCAACATCAAGGAGATCATCAGGCAGACCAACTTCTGCCTCGACCTTAACAGGCTTTACTACGTCTGCGTCATGGAGCCGGAAAGAAGCCTCACCGACCGGGAGATGAGCATCCTCCACACCCACACAAAAGAGTGGCTGCGCTTCAACAACCTGGACATCATCTGCACCGTCTGGGACAAGAAATACTTCTCTTCATCTGCCCTACCCACTACCACGAGAAAACGCTAGAGGTCGACTATACCTGGGACAAACACCTCAGCAACATCACGCGCCACCAGAGGGACATCAAGGCCAAGTTCAACATCCCTGTCTCCTTCGGCATCGGCCAGAAGTACCCCTTGCCGGAACTCCACCGGAGCTACCAGGAGGCCCTTATCGCCCTCAATTTCGCCAGGTTCACCGGCAGGAAAAACTTCGTCAAGCACTTTTCAGACCTCGGAGTCTTCACCCTGATCTGCCAGCAGGAAGCAAGCGTGCTAAAGCACTTCTACGAGAAGTACCTCGGGAAATTATTGGCCTACGACAGGCAGCACCACAAAGAACTCCTGCCGACCCTGCGGTGCTTCTTCGACGCCAACCTCGACGCCAGGGAGGCGGCGCGGCGGATGTACGTGCACATCAACACCTTGAGGTACCGCCTGAAAAAGGTCGAGGAACTGACGGGAGTAGCACTGGACCAGATCGAGGACCGCGCCAACCTCTTCGTCGCCCTGAAGCTCTACGAGGTCCTCGTCGCCATCGGTTTCGTTAAAGAAATGGAGTAACAGGCGCCTCCCCCGACTTGTCACCGGTTCCAGGACCTTTTTTTCGACGCGCAAGCAGGCAGGCCTTCCTGCCGCGCGCCTCCTGAAGGCAGGCGGAAGCCAAAACGGGCAGGGCAAAGGGGAGATGCCTCGGCACCTCGAAAGCGCGGAAAAAGCGGCTGAAAGCAGGAATCAGGCCCTGAGGGACGAATTAAAAGTTTAACGCAGGAGGTGGATGAGACGTGTTTGGTTTGCTGCCGAGCATCGGGCCGTGGGAGATTGTGGCGATTCTTGCGATCGTGCTGATCATCTTCGGGCCCGGCAGGCTGCCGGAGGCCGTAAAATCTCTCGGGAGGGCGGTAAAAGACCTCCGCAGAGCATCCACGGAACCGGGTCCCGGGGAAGCCGGAGGAGAGACCATCCCGGACAAATAACACGCGCCCGGGCAAATCTCCGAAAGAGGCACAAAGCCTGGCTCCGCGGAGGAAAGCAAGCCAAAGAGCCCGCCCCTGTACTCCTTTGGGGCGGGCCTTTTTGTTCGCCCAACATGTCTGCTGAGCCGATGGGTTGAAAGAAACCCTGTCGCCTAACCAGCGGGAAGACAATCCGTAGGCAAGGGTGTCGCCGGTAACGGCGGGATCTGAAGGAAGCCGAAGGAAGAAC
>JABLXW010000009.1 GCA_013177945.1 Bacillota bacterium | reverse complement strand
CGGATTCACGGGGAAGGCCGACGCCTGGGCAGACAGAAACTTCATCATCTTTCTTCCCGCCGTAGCCCTTCTGCTTTATGCGGCGATGACGGCGCTCGGGCGCTATCCCCATAAATTTAATTACTTCTGGGCGATTACTCCGGAAAATGCGAGGGTTCAGTACCGGCTGGCCCGGACCTTTTTTATTGTTGTCAAAACCGAAGTGGTCTGGTCCTTTGCCTACGTCCAGTGGAAAAGCATCCAGGTTGCGCTGGGCCAGGCAGAAGGTTTAGGGGCTGCCTGGACGCCGGTCTTCCTGTTGGTCGTGTTTGGGACGCTGGGGCTTTACCTCTACCGGGCAAGCCTGTTTAAGTGAGCCCGCCGGTTCAGATCTTTTTTCCTCCGGGGCGCCGGGCTCCCAGCCGTAGAACTCCCAGTTGGCGCGCCCGAAGAGGTCGAGCACCTGCGCCCGGGAGAGGCGTTGTGCCCCTTTCAGGGAAGCGACGGCGTTGGCTGCCTCCAGGGGGCTCGCCGCGTCCACGGGGGCGTCCGACCCTGCGAGGAGCCTCACCCCCTGCTTGAGGAGCAGCCCCCAGGCGTAGGCGGTTTCCATTCTCCTGGGCCCCAGGCGCTTTCTTGCCCAGGGGACCTCCCGGGAGAAGATGGGCTGGATGCAGACCGCGACCCCCAGCTCCGCGAGGGCGTCGATCTGGTCGTGCCGCAGGTACTGGGCGTGCTCCAGCCTGTCCTGCGGGTGGCGGGATTTCCCGATCACCCCGAGGAACTGGTCTACGGCCCTGTCTCCGATGGCGTGGCAGGCCACCGGCTTGCCTGCCTGGTGCACCCTCTCCACGATCTCCAGGAGTTCGGCGTCGGAGTAGTTGAGAACTCCGCAGTTCCCGGGGTCGTCGCTGTACTCCTCGCTCAGGGCGGCGGTGCGCGCCCCCAGGCTCCCGTCCAGGAACAGCTTGAACCCCAGGGCTTCCCCGAGGAGCCGGAAATCGGTGGTATAGTAGTCAATTTTGCCGAAGAACTTCCTTTTGGAAAGGTCCATCCCCATGTCGATAGTCCTCGTTACTCCCAGGCTTTCCAGCCCGGCAACTCCTTCTTTGACGATGAGTTCGGGGTCGAGTTTGAGCCTTTCTGGGAGTTCGTTCAGGATGGCGAAGACGTCGGCCTCGCGGAAAATCCCCTCCGGCGCCGGGCGCTCCAGCGCCTCCATGGCTGCGGTGTTTGCGATCGCAAGGTGCAGGCAGGTGCGAAAAATAAGCGCCGGAGCCTTCCCAAAGGCGCGGTCGAGAAAAGATCGCTCCGGGAGGGCCTTCTCTTTGAGGGATTCCTGGTTGAAACGCACCCCCACGTACCACCCCTCAAGAGGACGCGCCTTTAAGGCCGCGATGAGCTCTTCTTTTGAGGAAACCCCGGCCAGGTTTGTGAAGTAATTGAAAAGGCAGAATTCCCAGAGGTGGATGTGGGCGTCGAGAAAAGGTCTTTTCTTCATGCGACAATTATAGCATGAATTGACCGCGCCGGAAGCCGGGCTGCCTTTTCTCTGCTCAGGGAGATTTCCGAAATTTTGAGGGAAAGATGCCTGCTTTTTGGGGAGGTTGCAGCCGCGGGAGGAACATCCCGCATGCCCTTTCCTCCGGGTCTCCGTGCTCCAGGATCTTCTGGAGCCCTTCTTTTCCTGCGAGCTTCAGCAGTTCCACGACGTGGATCCGCTCCGGGACCCTCCGGTGGAGCCTTCTGTACCGTTCGATGCCTGCAACACATCCGCACCGGATCTCTTCCTGCCCCTGAATCTGCACGAAAAACCGGCACTCGCCGCACCGGGAAACGATGATCTCCCGCATTTCCGGAAGGACGATGCGGTGGCTTTCCCAGAGCTTGTTGCCGTCCGTCGCGAGGTTCTCTCCTTTCCGAACATATGTTCCCAATTATTATAATCCACGATTAGCCTTTCAGCAAGACCCCAAAAAATCCCAGATCCGG